>JAGVUK010000013.1 GCA_019136335.1 Methanomicrobiales archaeon | reverse complement strand
ACCTCATGTTCATGGCAGGAAACATGCAGTCGTTTCATGGGGTCGGCGAATGCATCGAGGCAGTCTCCCGGGTCAGGGAACGCTATCCCGATGTATCCCTCACGCTTGTCGGGAACGTCAGGGAGGACCTCAGCGAATACATCGGTGGATCCGGCCGGAACGGGTTCATCACCTCAACCGGTTTCCTTCCCTACAGGGAGATGTATGAGAAACTGAGCGAAGGAACCGCGGGCCTCCTTGTCTTCCAGCCGACATACTATAACATCTCCATCGGTCTACCGAACAAACTCTTCGACTATATGCTTCTCGGGCTTCCGGTTATTGCAAGCGACTTACCGGAGATCCGGAGCGTCGTTGGCAGTGCAGACTGCGGTATCCTTGTCGATCCGCGGAGTGTGAGCGAAATCGCCGATGCGATCACCTACTTCTTTGATCACCCCGAGGAGGCACAGAGGATGGGTGCAAACGGCAGAAGAGCTGTTCTTGAGAAGTATAACTGGTCCAGAATGGAAGCAGACCTTCTGCAGGCATACCGAAGCCTGGACAGCGCCCCTTTACCGTCGGCATGACCGGCAGGGGTCTTGCTGCCGTTAGGTACTAGTAGACGGCGATCGATAGAGTATCTATCATGCTCACCACCCTCATCCTCGACTTCGACGGCGTCATCGTCGAATCCATCCCCCTAAAGACCGTCGCATTCAGAAAGATCTTCTCCTTCGTGCCCCCCGCGCACCTCGACGAGATCATCGCCTTCCACCTCGAAAACGGCGGGATGTCCCGATACGACAAGTTCCGCTACATCTATGCAAACATCCTCGACGAGCCCCTCACCCCCGAGCAGGAGGAGCGGCTCGCAAGCGAGTACGTTGGGCTGATCTTCGATGCCATGCTCACCGTCCCCTACGTCGAGGGGGCGGAGCCCCTCCTCAAGGACTGCTCCCGGGTGCTCCCGCTCTACATCGTCTCCGCGACCCCGGAGGGCGAGATGCATGAGATCGCCCGCCGCCGGGACCTCACAAAGTACTTCGTCCGGATCTACGGCTCGCCGAAGACGAAGGCCGAGTGCATCAGGGAGATCCTTGCCGAGACCGGCGCATCCCCCGGCGAGGCCCTCTTCGTCGGCGATGCCCCGAACGACTGGCAGGCGGCCCACGAGACCAACGTCCGGTTCGTCGCGAGGATCCGGCCCGGTGACCCGGACCGCTTTGCCGGCCGGCCGGGGGTGGAGGGGATCGTGGAGAACCTTCATGAACTCCGGGAGTACCTACGGGGGAGCGTATGCTCATCCCGATCTCATACCCCCTGAACCGGGAGATCCCGCTCTACCCCGGAACGGAACCGCTCACGATCACCCCTGTAAAGACCTTTAAAGAGGGAGATGTGGAGGAAAAGAGCCTGATCACGTTCTCCAGCCATGCCGGGACGCATATCGACCTCCCCCGGCACTTCTGCCCGGGCGGGGGCACGGTCAGGGCCCTCCTTGCGCCGGAGGCGGTCTTTGCACCGGCGCGGTGCATCGAGATACTCAGGACCGGCGAAGAGCCGGTCCGGATCCACGATCTCCTCCCGCACCTCGACGTGGTCCGGAACGCCCGCGCGCTCTTCGTGAAGACCGGCAACGGCCGGCTCCGGGAAAGCGACCCGGAGGCTTACGCGAAAAGGCACCCCTGGGTCCACCACGAGGTGCCGGGCTTCCTCCGCATGCAGAACCCGGCCCTCAGGCTCTTCGGGATCGATACTATATCCATCGCCACCCCTGCAAACCCCGGGGAGGGGAGAGAGGCCCACCGCGCGTTCCTCTGCAACCACCCGCACATCTTCCTGCTTGAGGATGTGGACCTCTCCTACGGGCGGCTGCTTGGGGAGCCCTGGATCTTACGGCTCTACCCGGTGGTCTTTGACGACCTCGAGGGGGTGCCGGTGGTGGCGCTCGCGGAGTTTGAGTGAACCGCAGAACAGTCAGGGCCATGGATAAAATATGAAGGGACCGGGTAACTCCAGAGTGAGTGGGATCTGCACGGAAGAGCCAGCCCGAGACTCAGTTGCTTAAAAACAGTGTGCGCTTTGAGAAGCGCCATTCGCGCTCACGATCCAGACGCGGCGCCCTTCCCCGCAAGGATATCCCGGAGCCGCTCCCTGCCGGCAGGTTCCGGGATAACTCTCCCCTCCTCACGGGCGGCCTCAAGCCAGAGGGAGACAGCGACCTTCACTTCCCGGAGCGCCTCCTCCTCGGTCTCGCCGAAGGCAGAGCACCCCGGAAGTTCCGGAACCACGGCGATGAACCCCTCATCCTCATCGCTGTAGATGATCTCGATTGCGTATTTATGCGGCATTGTCGTCCTCCAAGAGGTTATAACTCTCAATAGCTTTAAGCAGTTGGCGAACGCCGGGAGTTACGCCGTCCCACTCACGTAAAATGTACATCCTCCTCCAAAGAGCACGAGTGCGAAGTCATCTGGGATCATGCGGAACCGTGGTTATCCACCGATCCGGGGCGCCGCCGTTTCGCGAGAGCCTGGTGCATCTCGAGGTACCGGGAACGGGAGAGGGCGTAACTTCCGGCGTTCGCAAGGAACGCATCGATCAGATCGGCCTGCTCGCGGCTCCAGACCTCGTTCGGGACCCGCCTGACCCATTGAGCGTATTCCCTGACAAAGGCCAGCCTCTCCTGCCGGTTCTTCTCCCGATCAAACCCCAATTCCATACGGTTCCCCCCGGACATGCAGGCGCTCCATGAACGATCGCACAAGATCCCCGTCCAGCATCTCGCAGAACAACACCCAAAGGTAGACGGCATCCTCGATATCCTTGTCGCTCCCAAGATAGAGTTTGTAGGGGATCTGCAGCTCGATGGGCGATATGAAAAGCCGGATATCGTCGAACATCACCGCTCTCGCCATGGTCATCGCGTAACGGTCGAAGTCGTCCTTCTTGAACTTCATCTCGACGTTCGGGATGATCCTCTCCTCCTCTGCAATCCGCACGGCCAACCCGTCACGGAGCATCGAATAGATCTCGCCGACGTCATCCGAGTTCAGGAAGTAGAACCCTCGTGCCAGGAGTTCTTCGGCAAACGATCGAAACGTATCGCGGTCCATATAGTCGATGAAGAGATCGATGTCTTCCGTGCCCCTGGCCCTGCCAAAAAGGATTGCGACATACCCACTGACGATCACGTATCTGGCATACTGCTCGATAATCTCCGTCACCGAAGCCACAAAGCGATCGAGCCCGGTCACAACCTTGCCGTCGATGAGGATGGTCCCGTCAGGAGCACTCGTGATCTGCATTCCTTCTCCTCTGGTAGGGTCATACCGGGCACTATATTAATTGCACGTGCCCCGCTCGGATGCCGGAGCGTTCAATCTCTCCGCTTCTTGGGCCCTGTGCACCCGGTGACGAAGTGTGAACCTCCGGCAAGAAACACCCCTGCGGCACCTTCGAGTTCAACCACCCAGACGAGAACCATCCCTAGTGCAACGATTCTCAATTACCGGCACTCTCAACGGAGGAGAGTATCGATCTTTTTACACTCTCCGGGGTTTGCATCCCGGTATCCCCACTGCCCCCTTCCGAGGGCGGGGACTTTGAGGAGGAACGTACGGGTACCCGCCTGCGGGGAGGGGGTTACAGGCGTATGGCAATCTGTAGGAATTGAGTCTGGACGCTGAAGACACGAGGCAGAGACAGGGGAGGGGGCGAGCCCCCTCCCCGTCAGCCCCACCCCCATGGCGATATCCACCACGGTCCACTGCACGGGGAGATCCCGGGGAAGAACCAGTTTCTAGCTGGTTCTTGCTGGCCGATTCTTCCCGGTCTTTCGGGAAACCGGCGTCAGCACCACCCCCTGGCGCGGCTTTCCACCGGATATCGCCATGACTGCCCCCGCCCCCGGTAGGGGCGGGGGAGGAGCGCGAAGCGCGGGCGGGGTGGGGGACGGAGGGGAGCGCTCCATGGGGGATAAGACGAAGGCTAGATATGGTCTGTTATTTTGGAGTCGATGCACTAGAATAGCGTCTCAAACTCAGCCCTTCAGGGCGGGGGAGTTGACTGAAAACCCACACCCGGGTTCACGAAACCCAACTCTTCGGAAAAAAGATGTTCAGTTCCCCGGCACCATCAGGCCAAGGTCCTCCTCGACCGTCGTGTTCCCCCGGATCCCGAAGTTCTCCACGAGCACCTTCAGGACTCCGGGCGAGATGAAGGCCGGGAGGCGGGGGCCGAGGGTGATATCCTTGACACCAAGCGAGAGGAGGCTTAAGAGGACGAGCACCGCCTTCTGCTCGTACCAGGCAATGTTGTACGAGATCGGGAGTTCATTGATCCCGACGCCGAACGCTTCAGCGAGGGCCTGGGCGATGACCACCAGGGAGTAGCAGTCGTTGCACTGCCCGGCGTCGAGGACGCGGGGGATGCCTCCGATATCTCCAAGACCGAGGCTGTTGTAGCGGTACTTCGCGCACCCGGCGGTGAGGATGACCGTATCGGCCGGGAGGGCCTCTGCAAACCGGGTGTAGTAGTCCCGATCGCTACGACGCCCGTCGCAGCCCGCCATCACGATAAACCGCCGGATGGCGCCGGACTTCACCGCGTCGACGACCGCGTCAGCGATGGCAAGGACCGGGGCGTGGGCGCACCCGGTGATTAAGTCGCCGCGGGAGATGTCCTCCGGGGCCTTGCACCGTTTCGCGTGCTCGACCAGGGCCGAGAAGTCCTTCTTCCCGTCCGGGGAGGCGCCGATGTGCTTGAGCCCCGCAAACCCGACGAGCCCGGTGGTGTAGACCCGGTCGCGGTAGGAGTCCTTCGGGGGGACAAGGCAGTTCGTGGTGACGAGGACCGGGCCGTTGAACCGCTCGAACTCCTCCCGCTGGAAGGGCCAGGACCCGCCGTAGTTCCCGGCGAGGTGCTCGTACTTCCGAAGGCCGGGGTAAGCGTGCGCCGGGAGCATCTCGCCGTGGGTGTAGACATCCACCCCTGTCCCTCGTGTCTGTTCGAGGAGGTCGGCGAGGTCCTTGAGGTCGTGGCCGGTGACGAGGATGCCCGGGCGCGTGCCTGCCGCGGTGCCGACCGTCGTGATCTCAGGCGTCCCGTAGGTAGCGGTGTTCGCGACATCAAGGAGGGCGAGGGTCTTCACGCCAACTTCACCGCACGCGAGCACGTAGCCGACCATCTCGTCCACGGTGAGGGGTTGCAGCGTGGCAGCGAGCCCCTCCTGCAGAAAGGCCGCGACCTCCTCATCCTCGTAGCCGAGGACTTCGGCATGGTGCGAGTAGGCGCCGATCCCTTTGAGCCCGTAGACGAGGAGGTCGCGGAGCGACTGCAGGTCCGGGTCCACGGTCTCCCGGGCGGCGACGATCTCCTGCGCCTTTGCCGCGATCGCCTCCTGGCTCGCCGGGACCCAGGTGCAGGCCGCGGGCTCCTCGTCCCCGGCCGGCGGGAGGGCGTCACGGATACGGGCCGCCTCCTGGATCGCGGCCTCAAAACGCGCAGGGTCGAAGTTCACGTTGGTCAGGGTGGCAAAGAGGCACCCCGCGACGAACCCCCCTGCCCGGGGGTCCCCGCCGCCCTTCTTCGTCGCCGCAAGGTTCCGGACCGAGAGCCCTTTGAGGAGGTAGATCAGGACGTCCTGGAGCCCGGCGGCCTCCGCCTCCTTGCCACAGACGCCGCGTACGGTGCAGCCAAAGCCCTTTGCCGTCTCTTCACACTGGTTGCAGAACATTCATGCTCACTCCAAGGTATCTTTTTGATACAAGGTATCCATTAGATACCAGAGTATAAGTAGGAGGAGGTTTCTCTAACTATACCATGCAGGACGAGTGTACGGTCAATCAGACCGTCAAGTACCTGGGAAAAAAGTGGATGCTCCTGATCATCCTTGAACTCTACAAAGGGGAAGGCTACACCCGGCGGTTCACTGAAGTGAAGGAGCGGCTCCCGGGGATCACGGCAAAGGTCCTCTCGGCCCGGCTGAAGGAACTGGAGGAAGAAGGCCTCGTCGAGAAGAGGGTGGAGGCCGGAACCGTCCCCGTCCGGAGCGAGTACACACTCACCGGGAGCGGGCTTGCGATGGTCGAGGTGATCAAAGTTATCAAGCGGTGGGCGCTCCGGTGGAAGATCGATAACCTTGCGTGCGGGGCCCAGGACTGCCACGACTGTGTGCTGTGAACTACACCGTCCGTGAGGGAGGGGCTTTGCGGCAATCACCCCCCAAACATACCCGCTGGCTCGAGCAGCGCTGTGATCCACGCCTGCAAGTGTCATGTTCGCCCCCTCTGACGTAAAAATTAGCCGTGCGCGGG
>JAGVUK010000129.1 GCA_019136335.1 Methanomicrobiales archaeon | reverse complement strand
CCGGGACGATCTACGTCCCCGGCGCCTACGATATGCCGCTCGCGATCAAGAAGCTGCTCAAGACGGAAGAGATCGATGCGGTCGTCACGATCGGGTGCGTCATCGAGGGCGCCACCCAGCACGACGAGATCGTCGTCCAGCATGCGGCGAGGAAGATCATCGACCTCTCCCTCGAGTACGGTAAGCCCGTCTCCCTCGGCATCTCCGGGCCGGGGATGACCCGGATGGAAGCTACCGAGCGTATCGACTACGCCAAGCGTGCCGTCGAGTCGGCCGTGAAGATGGTCCAGCGATTGGGATGAGGAGCCTGTCAGAGAAGATTGCGGGCATCCCTCCCTCCGCAACCATCGAGATATCGAACGCGGCAAAAAGGATGGCGCAGGAGGGTATCGACGTCATCAGCCTCTCGATCGGGGAGCCGGACTTCGATACCCCGGAGCATATCAAGAACGCCTGCATCGACGCTCTCCGCCGCGGGGAGACGCATTACGCCCCGAGCGCCGGTATCCCGGAGCTGACGGGCGCGATCGCCGAGAAGATCACCCGGGAGAACGGGTTTTCGGTGAAGCAGGACGAGGTGATCGTCACCTGCGGGGCGAAAGATGCCATCTACGAGGCGATGGAGGCCGTCCTGAACCCCGGTGACGAGGTGCTCATCCTCGATCCCTCCTGGGTCTCCTACGAGCCCTGCGCCCGGATCGCGGGCGCGAGCGCCCGGCACCACACCCTCTCTCCCGCGACGTTCCAGGTCGACGACACCCTTCTATCGGCCGTCGGCCCCCGGACGCGGATGATCGTGGTCAACTCCCCCTCGAACCCCTCCGGCGCGGTGCTGAACATGGACTCGCTCCGCCTTATCGCCGATGTCTGCCGGGACCACGACATCTTCGCGCTCTCCGACGAGATCTACGAGAAGCTGGTCTACGGGAAGACGCCGGTATCGATCGCCTCCCTCCCGGATATGGCGGAGCGGACGATCACCGTCAACGGGTTCTCGAAGGCCTACGCGATGACCGGGTGGCGGATCGGCTACGCGGTCGCGCCCCGGCCGGTCATCCGGCAGATGGAGAAGGTGCAGCAGCACACCATATCGCACCCGACGACGTTTGCGATGTTCGGCGCGGTCGCCGCGCTTGAGGGCAGCCAGGAGTGTGTTGAATCGATGCGCCGCGAGTTCGAGCGCCGGCGCGACTACATCATCCCGGCGCTCCGCGACCTCGGCTACGCCACCGCTCCGGCGGACGGCGCCTTCTACGCCTACGTGGACGTCGGAGGCGACGATATGGCGACGCCCACGTGGCGGTCACCCCGGGGACGGCGTTCGGCACCCCCGGCTGGCTCCGGGTCTCCTACGCGACGTCGATGGCGAACCTCAAAGAGGCCGTCGGGCGGATAGCGCGGGTATAGGGGCCCCGCTTCCTTTTTCCACACCCGGCCCCGCGCTCAGGGCCGCCCCGGCAGCCGCCGCAGCCTCTCGTAGTACCTGACCGCCTCGGCGGAGCGGTCGAGGTAGATGAGGGCCACCGCCTTCCCCTTGAGCGCATCGGGATCGTCGGGGTTCGCAGCGAGCGCCCGGTCGTAGCAGTCGAGCGCCTCCTCGCAACGCTCCAGGATGACGAGGGTGTTGCCCCGGGCGCACCAGGCCTCCGCCCTCGCGGGATCGACCTCGATTGCCCGCGTGTAGCAGGCGACGGCCTCGCTGTACCGCCCGAGGATGAAGAGCGCAAGACCTTTGTTGTACCACGCGTCCGCGTTCTCCGGGTGCGCCCGGAGTTCCTGGTCGTAGCAGACGAGCGCCTTGTCATAGTGCGTGAGGATCGAGAGGACGTTTGCCTTGTTGCTCCAGACCCCCTGGTTCTCCGGGTCGATCCCGAGCGCCCGCTCGTAGCAGACGAGCGCCTCTTCATAGCGCTCGAGCCGGTAGAGCGCGTTTCCGTAGTTGTTCCAGGCGACGGCGTTCTCCGGGTCCGTCCGGACCACGGTCTGGTAGCAGCCGATCGCCGCCTCGTAGTTCCCGAGAGTGTAGTAACTCTCCCCCCGGTAGTAGCACGCGTCCGTATGGTCGGCGCGGAGCCTGAGCGCCTGGTCGAAGCACTCGATCGCCTCCTCGCAGCGCTTCAGGCTGAAGAGGACGAGGCCCTTCTGGTACCAGATCCCCGGATCGACGGCGTTCTCCTTGAGCGCCCGGTCGAAGCAGGCGAGTGCCGGGTCGTAGCGCTTCAGTCTCTTCAGCGCCGTGCCTTTATGGTACCAGATCCCGGTATGGTCGGGTCTGATCCGGAGCGCCCGGTCGTAGCAGTCGATCGCCTCCGCATAGCGCTCGAGGTGGTGCAGCGCCCGGCCCCTGTTATACCAGGCGTCGGCGTCTTTCGGGCGGACGGCGATCGCCCGGTCGTAGCAGTTGATCGCCTCCGCATAGCGCTCCAGCACCGCAAGCGTGCAACCCCGGACGTACCAGGCGTCGGCGTGGTTCGGGTCGATGGCGACGGCCCGGTCGTAGGACGCGAGGGCGTCGCCGTGCCGCGAGAGGATGACCTGGATTGTCCCTCTGGCGTACCAGGCGTTTGCGTTCCCGGGGTCGAGCGCGATGACCCGGTTGTAACAGTCGATCGCCGCGTCGTACTGCCGTTCGACGGCAAGCACCGTCCCCCTGGCGAGCCAGGCCTCCACCCGGCCCGGTTCGAGCGTGATGACCCGGTCGTAGCTTGCGATCGCGTCAAGGGTTCGCCCCATGCTCCTGAAGGCGTGCCCCCGGGTGAGCCAGGCGCCCGCAGAGTCAGGCGCGAGTTTCACCGCCTGACTGCAGTACTCGGCGGCCTCCTGGTACTGCTGGAGGTTGTAGAGCGCCTGCCCCCGGGCACACCAGGAGCGGGCGGACGCCGGATCGATCCTGATGGCCTGGTCGAAGCATTCGGCCGCTTCGTGGTGGCGCCCGGCGACGGTGAGAGCAAGCCCCTTATGGTACCAGGCGTCGGTGGCGTTGGCGTCCAGTTTGATTGCCCGGTCGTAGCACTCGACGGCCCGGTCGTACTGCCCTTCCTCGCAGTATGCCCGTCCCTTCCTGCACCAGACCTCGGTACTCTTCCAGGGCAGCTCCATTTTGTGAGAGATGGTGGTTCTCAGGCAAAAGGGTTTCGATAGCGTTCCCCGGCCTTCCGCGTACCGGACAGGAAACTTCCGGCTCTCCCTCCCCTGCCCGGTCGCTGCGGCTGTCCGGTGCGGCGAACCGATTGACAACGTATACATGCTCCGGGATCAAAAACGGGGATCAGGAACCTCGTTGGGCCCGATGAGCATGAAAAGGATGCGCGATATACCCAATCACGATCGTCCGCGTGAGAAGCTCGCAACACGGGGACCCCAGGCGCTCACCGATGCCGAACTGATCGCTCTCCTCCTCGGGCGGGGCGTAAAAGGGCGTGACGTCTCGCAGATCGCCGGGGACGTCGAACGGTACCTGAGGAATGCCGAAGGCAGCCCGTCGTATGATGCCCTCCTCGCGATAGAAGGCGTCGGGGCGGCGAAGGCCTGCGAGATCATGGCCTGTTTTGAGCTCGGGCGGCGGTACCTTGCGGACGATGGTGTCTCGGGGAGCCGGATCACCTGCCCCCGGGACGTGCTTCCGCTGATCGCCGAGTGGCGGGACAGGAAACAGGAGTACTTCTTCTGTATAACGCTCAACGGTGCCGGGGAGGTGATCGAGCGCCGGACGATCACCGTCGGGATCCTGAACCAGAGCCTCGTCCATCCCCGCGAGGTCTTTGCCGAGGCGATCACCGACCGCGCCGCCTCAGTCATCCTGGCCCACAACCATCCGTCGGGCACCCTGGAACCCTCCACCCAGGACATCAGCATCACCCGGCAGCTCGTCGAGGCCGGATCGATCCTCGGCATACGGGTGCTCGACCACGTCATCGTCACGAAGAAGGGTTACGTGAGCCTCAAAGAACTCGGGCACCTCTAGACCGGTGCCCGAAATACCCTTCCCGCTCTCCTGAACGTTCGCCGCCGGTGCAGGGGTGCCCGCGCCGGCGCTCCCTGCCCCCGGGCGGCGGGCGGCACCCCCTCGCCTGCACCCGGGTGCCGGTGAGGCCGGGCTCAGCCCCGGGTTTGGGGTGATATTCTCCGGGGATTTGTGGAGATCCCCGGATTCCCTCTTGCGTTCCTGAAAAAGTTTATCCTCTCTCATCCGCCAAGAGTATACGAGGCATACCTATCATGGAAACTGGATTTCTCCGGGTACTCTTCGATCCCGGGCATTTTTTCGAGAGCCGTATGCGGGACGAACCGAGCCTGAAGGTACCGGCGCTGATCGCGCTCGTCGTCGGGCTGATCGGCGCAATCTCGGCTGCACTGGTGGCAAACCTGATCGTCGGGATACTCCCCGCAGAGGCGCAGGCCTTCGGCGTGATCGTAGTAGGTTTCTCCGTGGCCGGTGCCGTCATCGGGGGATTCCTGACGTGGATCGTCTACGGCATCGTCTTCTATCTCATATCGATGGTCTTTAAGGGCGAAGGATCGCTTGCACGGACGCTCGAGGTTACCGGCTACGGGTTCCTGCCCCAGGTCTTCGGAGGCATCGTCGGAGCGTTCTTCTCCTACCTCATCGTCTCGAACCTGACGATCCCGGCCGCAGGGAGCCCCGAGGAGATCGCGGCGGTGACGGAGAACCTCACCGGCATGCTGGTGACCGACCCTCTGGCGCAGGTCGCCGCGCTTGCGGGCATCCTCTTCCTGGTCTGGAGCGCAAACATATGGATCTTCGGCATGAAATACGCGCGCAACCTCTCGACGCGGGACGCGGCCCTCACCGTCGGGATACCCGTGGGTCTCTATATCCTCTATACGCTCATCACCCTTGCCGGATGGCTGTAACCATGAAACCACTTTACCTCGTCATCGTATCACTCGTCTGCGCCGTCGCGGCGGTCGCCGGGCCGGCCTCCGCCGGCCCCGCGGACATCACCGTGACCTCTTCATCCATCGACCCGCCGGTCCTGATGAAGGGCGATACCGGGATGCTCACGGTGACGATCCAGAACAACGGCGCCGACCCCGTCTCCATCAAGAGCGCCCGGCTCTTTGGGAGCGGGGTCGTGGCGTTAAGCGACTCCTACCCGTCGGTCGGGGAGATCGGTGCCGGGAACGCAAAGACGTTCACCTTCACCGTCCGGGCGGACGCCGGGGAGGGGACGTTCTACCCCATGTTCGTCCTTGACTTCGTCAACGCCGGCAGCCTCCGCTACCCGGTCCCGGTCCAGGTCGAGGATACCCCGCTCAGCATATCGGTGATCAGGAAACCGGATGCCTTCGCCGAAGGGAGGACGGCCGACATAACCATCCGGGTGGCGAATCCCCGCCCGAACGCCGCATCGGGCGTCCAGGTAGTCCCGCAGGGGACGGGCTTTTCCGTCACCCCGTCGAGCGCGTTCATCGGCGCTCTTTCTGCCGACGGCTCCGGGACCGCCGTCTTCAACCTGACCCCGGCAGCGGAGACGACCGCCGCCTTCCAGGTGGTCTGGCGCAACGGCATCAACACCCATACCGCCGATCTCGTCCTGCCGATCCCGTTCGGCGAGGACAAACGGCAGGCGGACCCGCTCATCACCAACGTCGAGGTCCGGCCGGAGGCCGGGGGATACCGGATCGTGGGTGACGTCATGAACGCCGGTCTTGAGTCCGCGCGGTCGGTGCTCGTCACCCCCGGCGCGCCGGCAACCCCCATCGACCCCTTCCGGGTCTACGTCGTCGGGACCCTCGACCCCGACGACGCGTCCCCGTTTGAGGTGACGCTCCGGGCCGACGCAAGCGCAACAGAGGTCCCGATCATCGTCGAGTACCGGGACGACGACGGCAACCGCTACACGACGACGACGATGGTCGGCGTCGGCGGTGCCCTGGCGGCGCCGCCTGACGAGGGAGACGGCGGGATACCGCTCGCCGGCATCATCGTCGTCGCGCTTGTCGCCCTCGGGGTAGCCGGGGCTATCTACTACTCCTGGAGACGGAAGTAACGACGATGCCCGTCATCAGTTTCGACGCGGTCACGAAGGTCTACCCCCTCCCGGCCGGCGACGTTGTGGCGCTTGCCGGGATCGATCTCGCCATCGAGGAGGGCGAGTTCGTCCTGGTCATGGGCCCCTCCGGGTCGGGGAAATCGACACTCTTAAACATCATGGGGTCGCTCGACGTCCCAACCACGGGGGAGGTCACCATCGCGGGAAGACGGATCGGCGGGCTGGGCGACGACGAGCTGACCCTTATGCGGCGGGACCACATCGGGTTCATCTTCCAGCAGTTCAACCTGATCCCGCTTCTCTCGGTGGTCGAGAACGTCGAGTACCCGCTCATCCTGAAAGGCCGGCGGGATACATCCCGCGCGCGGGCAGAGGAGGTCCTCGCGGCGGTCGGGATCCCTGATTCGCACTTCTCCCACAAACCCGGCGAGCTCTCCGGCGGGCAGCAGCAGCGGGTGGCGATCGCCCGGGCGCTCGCAAACGATCCCGACTTCCTCCTCTGCGACGAGCCGACCGGCAACCTGGACTCGAAGACCGGGACTGCGATCATGGACCTCCTCGACCGGATGAACCGCGAAGAGGGCAAGACCGTCGTCATGGTCACGCACGACCCCCGGATGACCGAATACGCCGACCGCACGATCCGGATGGTGGATGGGAGGCTGGCATGACGTTCTTCGACCTCGCCCGCAGGAACGTCAGCCGTCACTGGCTCCGGTCGGTCCTCGCGGTCATCGGGATCGCCATCGGCGTCGTCGCGATCGCCACGCTCGGGATCATGGGTAACAGCATCGGCCTCATGTTCAACGACATGGTCAGCGACGTCGGTGACACCATCATCGTCTCCCCGGCGACCGGTTCGGGAACCACGGAACTTACGGAACGGCAGGTGAACGATATCACCCGGGCGGTCGGGTCCAACCGGGCCATACCGTTCGCGACCACCTTCGACACGGTAACCGTGGGCGAGGCCAAAAGCGGCGCCATGATCTATGCGATCCCGGCCAGGGATATCCCCTTCCTGCTCGAGATGGAGGCGGGAGCATATCCGAAGGATACCGGTTCCGGGTGTGTGATCGGGAAGAAACTTGCCGAGAACAGCAAGGATACCGGCCTCAAACTCGGTGCCCGGGCCACGATCGGCAATGAGACCCTCCGGGTTGTGGGCGTGCTCGAAGAGCGGGGGATGGGGTTTGACATCAACCCCGACTACGCCATCATCGTGCCCTACTCGTGGTACTCGAGACACTACGATAAGGACAAGTACGACCAGGTCATCGTGAAGGTCCGCGACGTCAACGACCTCGACGCGGTCAAGGAGGCGATCGAGCAGAAGATGAACCGGCGGGAGGATGTCGTCAACGTCATGGATACCCGGGGGTGATGCTGATGTCGGTCACCGAACGGATCAAGGAGATCGGGGTCCTGCGGAGCATCGGCACCCGCCGGAGCGAGGTGATGCGGATGTTCATCTACGAGGCCCTGATCCTCGGGGTCGTGGGTGCCGTCATCGGGGGCGTGCTCAGCTTCGGCACCGGGTATGCGATAACGGCGGTCTTTGCCGGGAACCCCGATTATCTCTTCAACCCGACGAGCCTTCTTTACATCGTCTTCGGGATGGCCTTCGGCGTCGCGACGAGTGCGGCCTCCGGCCTCTACCCGGCCTGGAAGGCAGCGAACTTAAACCCGATCCAGGCGCTCCGCCACGAATGACGGCTACCCCGCGCACTTCCCTTTTTCCCGCTCGATATCGTCGCGGAGCGTGCCGAGTGCATCCCCGATTGAACAGGAAGCGCCCGGGAGAAGGGTGAGGTACTCGTGCTCTCCTTCGGCGACGATGAGCGCAACCGGCGTCAGGCTGACCGCAGCACCCCCCTCCCGGCACACCACGAGCGCCCTGATGACGGGGATGATGCACCGGCCGTCGACGCTGCGGGCGCCCCCGATGACGAGGCCGCGGCTCTCGCTCTCTTCACGCACCCCAAGCACCCCTCCCCGAAACCTGCCGGAGCCGCTGTCGCACCCGTTTCTGCAAAAGAGCCCGCACGACCGGGATGGCGATCAGGAGCGGACGGCGGATCTGTGCCCGGAGCGTGAACGTGCCCTCGAAGACCTCGCGGTCAAAGACCGGGGTCATCACGAACTCGATCGCCTCCGCCGGCCAGAGGGCGTAGCGGACGGCGGTGCAGTAACCGTAGATGACGCCGGTATCGGCGGGGCTCTCGAGGCCGAGGGTGACCTCCCCGCGGAGGGTCTCAAGGTAGAGGGACCGGAAGAAGGCGGCAAGGATCCTCCGGACATGGGGCCAGAGGTCGCGGGCAGCGCCGATGTACTCCCTCACCGGAAGGGCCGGCCTCCGTGCTTCCGCCTTCTCCTCCTCCGGCGGGGCTCTCGCCATCTCACGGAGGTCCCGGGTCATGACCGGGCGGCCGGCAAGGAGGATCTCGAACGCCTGCACCTCCTCGTCGGCCCGGACCCTCGCCCCCACGATGCCCCAGGCTACGGTTGCCGTCCCCCGGAGGCTCTCCCGCCTGCAGTCGGCGACCGTCGAGACGGTCACCGGGACCAGGTACAGGGCAAGCAGAATCGCAAGGAGGATGACGACGATGGCGAGCAGGAGGGAGAAGAGGAGGGTCGCGGCCATGGGTTGGAGGGGTAGAGAGCCTTACGCCTCTTCCTCACCGCTGACCGGGATCTCTTTTCCCTCTTCCGGTGCCCGGGGTGGTTTACCGGTACGCTGCATCATCATCTCGCTGCCCTTCTCGAGCGCTTTCGCGACATGCGGCCCGACCGTCTCCCCGAGCGTCGTGATCACCTCGGCGATCTCGCTCTTCTTCTTCAGCGAGATGACCTGGATGCCCTCGGGGCCGGGCACGCCTTTGGTGACGATGATCAAGGCGACAGCCGCTATGCCGCCTCCACCGCCGGTCCCGGATCCGCCGCTCTGTTTGCCTGCCGTCTCCCCTCCCGTGCCTTCTCCGCCGCCGAACCCGAACCCGAACTCGGCAACCGGTATGATGACCCGCTCGCCGGCCTCGACCGGGGCACCGAGGACGGCGCTCGCGCAGAGCGTTCTCGCAAGTTGATCGACGGTTATCTGGAGCATAGATTCGCCAGTCACACTATTCACCACAGGTATTCCACTCTCCGCCCTCGTATATAATGGTTGGGGTGTTCTGGGGCCGCAGGATGCTCGCGGGGCGCGTATGGATACCTACTTACGCTTCAGAGGCGACCGACTGTCTGATGAAGGATCTTCTCATCCCGGACTGGGACGAGGTCTGGCGGAGGAAGCTCGCCCTGAACCGGTCGACCCCGGCGTTCCGGGAGGGTGCCGATCTCTGGGGCGACCGGGAACAGGCCCGGCGGTACGCCGCCCGTCTCGCGTCCGATCATGCACGCCGGGTCGCCGAGACCCTGCGGGATCTCAGCGTCGCTCCCGGCGACCGGGTACTGGATATCGGGTCGGGGCCCGGGACCCTCGCCCTGCCGCTTGCCCGGGCCGGCGCCTCGGTGACGGCGGTCGAGCCCGCAGAGGGGATGCTCGCGGAGCTTCGGGCGGCGGCAGAGCGGGAAGGACTCACCACGATCACCACTCTCCGCGGCCTCTGGGGGGAGGTCGATCCTGTCCGCGATCTCGCGCCGCCCTACGACCGGGTGGTCGCCTCGTTCTCGCTTACCATGCCCGATATCCGGTCGGCTCTCGCCGCGATGAATGCGGCCGCCTCTGAGTCCGGGTCGGTCCACCTCTACTGGTTCGCCGACGAACCACTCTGGGAACGGCTTTACCTCGCGCTCTGGGAAGACCTGCACGGGGCGCCGTACCACCCGAGGCCGAAGGCCGACTGCCTCTTCAACGTCCTCTACGCTATGGGGATCTACGCAAACGTCCTGATGCGCCCGATGGGTGATGCGGCCACCTTTGCGACCGTGGAGGACGCGGTCGACCACTTTGCTCCCCGGATGAGCGTAAAGTCCCCGCGGCAGCGGGAGGTCCTCAGGGACTACTTCCGCGAACACCTCGCCCGGCAGGACGGCGGGCTGGCTCTCCCCGGGACCTCGACCTATGCCGCGATCTGGTGGCGGAAGCGGCGGTGTTGACGGTCGAGAGGTCTTCTCTCACAGGAAGAGCCGCACGCCCACGGCCAGTGCGACGATGACGGCGAGGCCGAGGACGGCAACAAGCAACCTCCAGGTTGCGGGGTTTGCGAGCCTGGTGAGGAGGGCCTCGAGTTCCCGCCGGTAAAGGACGGCGAACAGCCCGGCAATCAGGAGGAGGAAGAGCCATTCGCCCGGTTGGGAGAGTTCCCGCAGGATGGCGTCCCGGAGGAAGTCCTCGGGGTAGTCGTGCCGGGGAAGAGGGCCGAGGAACGGCCAGAACCACTCGACGGGTTGCCGCCACATGCCGTCGAGGACCTGATGGCTCGCCATGCCGGCGGCCACCACAAGAAGGCCGATCCGGCCGCGGTAGCGGTAGATGAGGAGGCCGGCGAGGAGGACCAGGAAGAGAATGGTGAGGCCGTGGAAGTAGATTCGGCCGTAGTTGACCGTCCCGGCAAGGACGATGTGCCCGAGCGGCTTGTCGATCAGGTCGGGGAGCACGGCCCCGAAGGCGCCGAGCGCGACCATCCGCCGATCGCCCGTGATCGCCGCGAGGACGATCCCGATGAGGATGCCGACCATGGCGTGGGCGAGGAGGTACATCGCTTTCCAGTGGCGGGACGACCATATACTCTTTTTCGTGGAGGCATATCCGGGCCCCGCCCTGTCCCGGGCCTTGCTGCACTAAAATAATCGGTTCTGATCATTGTTGATGCGTAATGTATATATGTGTCCAGAACCCACCACGAAGTATGCAGACGAAGATCCTCCTTGACGAGGGGGAGATGCCGAAGCGGTGGTACAACATCCAGGCGGATCTCCCGACACCCATGGACCCGCCCCTCCACCCGGCGACCGGGAAACCGGCGGTCCCCGACGATCTCCGCCACATCTTCCCGATGGAACTGATCCGGCAGGAGATGAGCACGGAGCGCTACATCGACATCCCCGGCGAGGTCCAGGATATCCTCACCCTCTGGAGGCCGAGCCCCCTCTACCGGGCAAGAAGGCTTGAAGCGGCCTTAAAGACCCCGGCGAAGATCTACTACAAGTGGGAAGGTGTGAGCCCGCCGGGATCGCACAAGCCCAACACCGCCATCCCGCAGGCCTACTACAACCGCGAGGAGGGGATCGAGCGGCTCGCGACCGAGACCGGGGCGGGACAGTGGGGCTCGTCGCTTGCGTTTGCAACGGGCCTCTTTGATATGGAGTGTACCGTCTACATGGTCCGGAGTTCGTGCGAGCAGAAACCCTACCGCAAAAGCATGATGCAGGTCTACGGCGCCAAGTGCATCCCGAGCCCGTCGGAGAAGACCCGGTCGGGTCGGGCCGTGCTCGCCCGCGACCCCGATACGCCGGGCTCTCTTGGCATCGCCATATCCGAGGCGGTCGAGGACGCGGCGAGCCACGACAACACCAACTATGCGCTCGGTTCCGTCCTCAACCACGTCTGCCTCCACCAGACGATCATCGGCCAGGAAGCGAAGCAGCAGCTCGCGGTGGAGGATGCCTACCCCGATGTGGTGATCGGGTGTGCCGGCGGCGGCAGCAACTTTGCCGGGCTCTCCTTCCCGTTTGCCGGTGACAAGATGAAGGGGAAACGTCCCGACACGGACATCATCGCGGTGGAACCCGCTGCCTGCCCGACCCTGACGAAGGGGCTCTACGCCTACGACTTCGGGGACGTCGCTGGGCTGACCCCGCTCATGCGGATGTTCACCCTCGGCCACGACTTCGTGCCGCCGGCGATCCACGCCGGAGGCCTCCGTTACCATGGTATGTCGCCGCTCGTCTCCCGCCTCGCCCGCGACGGCGTGATCCGGTCCGTCGCCTACCTCCAGAACGAGGTCTTTGACGCCGCCGTGACGTTTGCCCGGACGGAGGGGATCATCGTCGCGCCCGAAGCCGCCCATGCCGTGAAGGCCGCGATCGATGAGGCCGTCCGGTGCCGGGAGACCGGTGACGCGAAGGTGATCCTCTTCAACAACTCCGGGCACGGAAACTTCGATTTCTCCTCTTACGAGGCCTACTTTGCAGGGAGGCTCGTCGACTACGAGTACCCGGTCGAGCTGATCAGAGAGTCGCTCGCCCGGTTGCCGGTGACGGGGTGATGCCGGTGGAATGGGCTGCGCTCGAAGAGAGCTGAACACTGAGCCGGGATGCGGGGAGGTCGCCGCCGCGGCGGCAGATAGCGGGCGGCCTCTCGTCATCCCGGTATTTGCCGAACTTCCGCTTCCCCCCCATCCCCCGGCGGACCTCTACGCCTCCCTCCGGGACGGCCCCGGGTTCCTGCTGGAATCTCTCGAAGGGAGCGA
Organism: Methanomicrobiales archaeon; assembly: GCA_019136335.1. GTDB lineage: Archaea > Halobacteriota > Methanomicrobia > Methanomicrobiales > Methanoculleaceae > Methanoculleus. The sequence goes on along the minus strand of JAGVUK010000129.1, from coordinate 1,144 downwards.
GAAGGCCGCCCGCTACTCGTTCATCTGCACCGCTCCGGCAGCGACGGTCGCCGTGGCCTACGATGGTGCGGTGACCGTCTCCGGCGACCGGCGTATCCGCGAGATCGCCGGGGATATCGAGGCCGCCGATGCCGTCGACGCCGTCCGTCTGTTCATGGACCGGTTCCGGGCCGTCGCCTCGCCGCTCCCCCGGTTCCCGGGAGGGCTTGCCGGCTACTTCTCCTACGACCTCGTCTCGTCGATCCACCCCACGGTCCGGCCGGGTGCGGCGGAGGACCCGGAAGAACCCGTCGCCCGGTTCATGCTGGCGCTGGACTGCCTCGCCCTCGACCACCGGGAGCGGCGGCTCGCGGTCATCAGGAACCTGCTCTTCACCGACGGGGCCGACCCCGGGGAGGAGTACTGCCGGTGCCGGGATGCGGTCGCCGAAAGGATCGCCCGGATACGCGACGTCGTTCCGGCCGCCCCGGCCGCCCCGGACCCCTCCGGGGTCGCGTCGTCCTCCTGCACCCGGGGGGAGTTCTCGGACGCGGTCCTCCGGATCAAGGAGCATATCGCCGCAGGCGACATCTTCCAGGCGGTCCTCTCCCGGAGGCTCACCTGCCCCGTCAGGGGCGACCCGTTCGACGTCTACCGGCAGCTGCGGGAAAGAAACCCGAGCCCCTATATGTACTACCTGGACTTCTCGGACCTCGTGGTCGCCGGGAGCAGCCCCGAGATGCTNNTCGTGGTCGCCGGGAGCAGCCCCGAGATGCTCGTCCGGGTCGAGAACGGGGAAGTGACGACGGTCCCGATCGCCGGCACCCGGCCGCGGGGGCGGACCCCGGCCGAGGACGAGAGGCTCGCGGCCGAACTCCTTGCCGACGAGAAGGAGCAGGCCGAGCACATCATGCTCGTCGACCTCGCGAGAAACGACGTCGGGGCGGTCTCCGCCTTCGGGAGTGTCTCGGTGGCGGGGTTCATGACCGTCGAGCGGTTCTCGCACGTCCAGCACATCGTCTCCACGGTGTCGGGCAGGCTTCGCCCGGAGTGCGACCGGTTCGACGTTCTCCGGTCCTGTTTCCCGGCGGGGACCGTCTCGGGCGCCCCGAAGGTCCGGGCGATGCAGATCATCGACGAGGTGGAAGGGCTCCGGCGGGGCATC
>JAGVUK010000040.1 GCA_019136335.1 Methanomicrobiales archaeon | reverse complement strand
GTTGCGGATAAGGTGCTCGTATCGTTACCGCTGACTCCTGTTGCGATGATCTCCCGGTATCCCTCCCTCTTCAGCAGCACCGTCGCGCCATCAAAGAACCCATTGCCGGCGATCAGGATGGTTGCAGAGGTGTTGCCTGCGAACGCCATGTCCGGCGATATCCCGGCGATCTCGGGGGCGGGCCATCGGGAGTTGACCAGTTCAAGGGAGACCGTTGCAGATGCAACCCCCTCGAGGTCATCCACCGCCTTCGGTCCAGAAACTGCATACAGGGTGTAGGTTCCGTTTTCGAGCACTCCCTCAAGGGCCCCGCGGTCAGGCCGGCCCCGCCTGCATCAAGGCCGGGTCCGGTCATGGAGAGCCACGTTGACCGGTTATCGGTGTTTATGCCGCTGAGCGTAACCTCTTCCCCGAAGAAGAAACGCTCCCGGCCTCCGGCCGTTATGGTGATCGCTCCCGGGATCACGGATACCGTGATCGCATCATGCAGCGACGCATCCTTCGGATCGGTAACCGTGATGACAAACGACCGTGCGGCGGTCGAGAAGTCCGTCCCATACCGGACCCGGGCCGTCCCCGATTCGGGCACGATCACCCTGCACGCCGTCTCGTCACGACCGGCACTCTCGTTTACCCAAAGGATGCCCTGCTGATCGGGATCGATTATCGGGTACATGCCGGCATCATCGATGGAGATCCGGTACTCGCGGTATCCCTCGCCGGTGAGGGTGAGGGTGATCTTCTCTCCGCGGACGACCGTTCCGGCGTCGGCCCCTCTATGGTGGGCGGGATAACCTCTCCGCCCCCCAGGGCGGCGAAAGCGTTGACCCGCCCGTAACCGTACCGGGCATCCCTTCCCGGCGCCCCGAGGTCGTCGGCGGTCCCGGCCAGTCGCTCCCGCACATCAAGGTTCGCCATGCCCGGGTAACGGGAGAGGAGGAGGGCGGCAACGCCCGAGACGTGCGGGCAGGCCATCGACGTCCCGCTCTTGAAGGTGTAGGTGTTCCCCGGCGTTGTCGAGAGGATCGACTCGCCCGGGGCGACCAGGTCGAGATCCGTCCCGTAGTTGCTGAACGAGCTCCAGAGACCGGTTCTCCCGATCGAGCCGACGGCGATCACGGTGTTATATGCCGCCGGATAATTGATCGGGCTCGATCCGTTGTTCCCCGAGGCTGCAACGAGAATGCACCCCTTCTCCCATGCGTACCGGCACGCCTCCTCCATGATGAGAGACGGTTCGTCGGCACCGAAGCTCATGCTGATGATGTCCGCCCCGTTGTCCGCGGCATGGCGGATCGCCGCTGCGGCTAGAGAACTGGTGCCGCTCCCCCGGAAGTTCAGCACTTTCTCCGCCATGATGCCGGCCTGCGCTATTCCCGCGATCCCCCGCGTGTTGTCGCTTGCTGCCGCGGCGATGCCTGCACAGTGCGTCCCGTGGCCGTGGTCGTCCATCGGGTCGTCATCGTTGTTGATCCAGTCGTACCCGCCGGCGACATAGTTGCCCATATCCGGGTGGGTGTAGTCGATCCCGGTATCGACGACGGCGATGATGACGCGGTTCTCCCCTCGCTCGATATTCCAGGCGTACTCCGCCCCGATCGCCCCCGGTCCCCACTGCTCGGCGTATCGCTGATCGTCGGGTATATGGGCCGGCATGCCGAGGGCATAGATGGGGATGTCGCGTTCGACGAACCTCACGCCCGGGCACTGCGAGACTTCTTCCATGAATCGTTCCGGGTTTGAGGCCGATACTACCACCGCATCGAGTTCGGTCAGTTCGTCGACGACCTGAACATCCATGGAGGAGAGATCGGCGTCGCCCAGGGCCTGCATCGAGCCCTCCCGAAAGCCGATGACGATGCGCTCGTGCTGTCCCGCATCCGCCGATGCCGAAGCGATGCAGAAGGCCGTCAGTATCAAAACCGCTATGAATCGGAGTAAGAAGTGGTCTCGTCCAGAATATCGCATGGTTCTTCCCCGGGGAAGAGGGAAACTGATCACCTGGTATATCTGCCGGTCATCGTATATAGTTTTAGCATACGGGATCGCGTCGTATTGCCGG
>JAGVUK010000109.1 GCA_019136335.1 Methanomicrobiales archaeon | reverse complement strand
GGCGGAAGGCAACTCCATGAACGGGTTCTACACAACGAACGGCGGGAAACTCTACAACTGCGTTGAGAGGGAGACCGGCATCGGGCGGACCGACTTCTCCTATCGGGTGCCGGCTGGCTACTACAGCGTCCCGACCCGCTCGACGAACCCCTCCCTGGTGATGGAGAACTGCACGAGCATCAACTCGAACGGCTACGGCCTCCAGGTCGACTTCGCCAAAAACGTCCAGATCAAGAACTTCCACCTGGAAAATCCGGCCGGGATCAACGGCAAGGGCGCAAGCCTCGGCGGCACGAACGGTCAGTTCAGCGACTCATCGGTCGATATCATCGCCTCCGGCGACCGGGTCGACACGCTTGTCTGGGCAAAGAACAACCAGAATGTCAGGTACTCGGGCGAGATCACCTCCGACTCCCCCAGGGCATTCCTGGTTGAGGGCGGCGGGAACGTCCAGACTTCGGGCATGAAGGTTACGCCTGCCGGCGAGTAAAACTGATATCCGGACCTGGATCGAGTCCGACCCCAATTCTTTTTTGGTTTTTGCAGAGGGCGTTTTGCGTCTGCGGGAGAGCAGGTTTCAGTACTTTACTCAGTTGCCATCCGATATCGAGCACTGCAGCCTCGCGTGATGACTTAGAACGGAGTTAGTAGCATCTGGACACCGGACTTCTCAGCTTCGTGCCCAACGCGAGAGGCTGTATTGTTATCCTCATCCACTACTGCATCGACTCTCAATTACCGGCACTCTCACCAGAGGAGATCATCGATCGTGTTTCGCACCGTCCGGGCGTTTGCATCCCCGGGCACGGATTTTCCCGGGTATTCCCATGCACCGTCCCTGCCCCGGGAGGGGGGCGGGGGCTTTGAGGAGGAACGTACGGGTACCCGCCTGCGGGGAGGAGAAACCCCCTCCCCGGTCCCCTACCCCATGGCGATAGCCACCACGGTCCACTCCATGGGGAGATCCCGGAGGAGGACCGGATACGGCTCATCCCCGGGTATCCCCACGCACTGCCCCCGATCCTCGCGGTGGGGGCGGGGGAGGAGCACGAAGCGCGGGCGGGGTGGGGGGACAGAGAGGAGCGCTCTGTGGGGGATGGGGCGAAGGCCAGATATGGCCCGTTCGTTTGGAATCACTGCACTAACTCTCGCGTTGCCGCGAAGTTCACGAAGTTCGGTAGATGGGTTTGCAACTCCCCTTCGCGGATCTTCGCGAGAGGCTCGATCGCTATGCACACCCGTTAACTCTCGCGTTGCCGCGGAAATTTGCGAAGGAAAGTCGATAGTTTGATCTCCTGAGGGTGGTCTCAAACAGGTGAGCGATACCTGGGTTTTCGGGCCTCTTAGAGGCTGCAGCATAATCAGATCCCCGCCGGTGAGCGCTTATCTGCCCCGCGGCCTGCGGCAGTCCGGTCGCCGTTTGCTACGGTCGTATACAGGGCCTCGATATCATGGACGATCGCCCGCCAGTTGTACCGTGTCCGGACGAGCTCCTTCGCCTGCTCGCCGAACCTGGTCCGCAGGGCGTCATCGGCAAGCAGGCGTCCGATGGCACCGGCAAGCGCCTCCGGCGTGTACCCGGTGTTGAACCCGACGGTATTGTCGACCCATCCAAGGAAGTCCCCGTATCCCGTCGTCACGATGGGCGTTCCGCAGAGGCATGCCTCGAGGAACGTGACGGGAAAGCCGGTGAAACTCGGCGTCACAAAGACGTCGGCGTCGGTGAACGCAGCCATCTTGTCCTCCCTGCTCACAAACCCGGTAAAGATCACCCGGTCGTCGAGGTTAAGCGACCGGACCCGCTGCCTGAACTCCTCGTTGTGACCCATGTCGCCGCCCACCAGCATGAGGACGGCATCATCGAACTCCCGCCTGACCTCTCCAAACGAGCGGATCAACAGGTCGATCCCCTTTGTTGGGTCGAGTCGCCCAAGGTAGAGCACGACCTTTGTGGCGTCATCGATGCCCCACGCTGCACGGAACCTGCCGCGGGCAGGAAGGTTGGGGTACTCGGCGAAGTCGATGCCGTTCGGTATGATGGCGATCCTCTCTTCATCGACGCCTAGCTTGCGGTAGCGCTCCGCCTCCGTCTCGTTGAGCGCGATCACCCCCGCGGCGCCGAGGATCACCTTCTTCGCCCAGAGGATGTCGAACAACCGCTTCATCCGCGCAGAGCCGGTGTCATCAGGGAGTGCCCCGTGCGCCTGGAGCACATAAGGCACGTTGTACTTCTGCGCGTAATGCGAGGCGATGACGGTGAGGAGGGTGCGGTGGTCGTGGATGTGGACAACATCAAACTGCGCAACCTCTCTCTTCGCGACCGCCGGCATGCGGTAGGGCATCACCGGCGGGGTCACGCCGGGGACGTACTTGCGTAAGTTCTCGAAGTAGTAGACGTTCATACCATCGACGCAGGTTGCCCGGTTTGTCGGCAGGTCGCTTGGGTAAATGCTCCGGTTCGTTGTATAGACCGTGACAGAGTGCCCGTTCTCGTGAAGATTCCGGGAGATGTCGTATGCAACCCGCGCCACTCCCCCCGACTCCCAGAGCGGTTTGAAGAACGGCGTGACCTGTAATATTTTCATGCATGTCCCCCTGCATATCTTTGTTTCAATCGTCTCCTGATCGCGCCCGCATAACAGTTCAGGCAGAACGGGGTCACCAGCCAGACCCCGCATTCGATCAGGGGGGCGAGCCCATGCCGCCGGATGCGGTAGCGGTAACTCTCCAGATTGTACACGAGATACTCCTCGCCGACCTCCTCAAACCACCACTTCCGGGTGACCTCACCGTTCTGGACACGCTCTGAACACTCCGTGATCCAGCGTTGCACCATCTCCCCCGTCCGCCCCTCCGCCACCTCTGGCTGGAAATCGTCGTTAATGAAACAGGGGATGACCATATAGTCCCGGATACCGTCACGGTCAAGGTCCACCGAGAGGATCATGGTGCTCTTGATCTTCTCCCTGAAAAGTTCGGTATCGAACTGGAAGTTCCCAAGGGAGTAGGCGATCAGGCCGTCCTTATACCGTTCCAGCCCCTGGATGGTATGCGAGTGGTGCCCGAGGATCAGGGTTGCCCCGTTATCGATGAGGTCGTGTGCGAGCCTGACCTGGGCCGGAGAGGGGTAGTAGACGTTCTCGACCCCCCAGTGCAGGGAGACAACGACATGGTCGCAGTGATCCTTCAGCCACCTGATATCGTCGATGACGGCCTTCCTCTTCAGCCTGGATACGGTGACACCCGGCGGCGACCGGAACATCCCGCTCGTGTAGCCGAGGAACCCGAACGTGACCCCGTTTCGCTCGACGATCAGGCCCCGCGGCGGCTCGTCGCCCCGTGCGCCGCCGATGTAGGCGATACCGTGGCTTTCAAGCACACTGAGGGTCTTCTCAAACCCTTCCTGCCCCATGTCGAGCGTATGGTTGTTCGCCACGCTCATGATATCGAATCCGGCCTCCTTGAGATATTTGCCCGCCTCCGGCGAGGTCGTATTGACCCAGCGCTTCCTGCTCGGGTCGCCGCTCTTGGAGAGGACTGTCTCCAGGTTCCCGAAGAGCAGGTCCTTCTTTTGGAGCTCGTGATGTATCAGGTCAAACGGCCTTTTTCCGTTCCTGGTCCAGAGCAGCACGTCTCCGACAGCCCGCAGCCGCACCGGCATCATACCACTCCCCCGGCAAAGGAAGGCCCGGGCCTGTAACCCGTCTTCATCGCCACCTCCTGCGGGTTCCGGCTCTCACCGGCCAGGACCTTCGTGTAGAGATCCCCTGGAATACTGTCTTCCTCCCTCGAAGCGTTGAGTTCCAGACAGGCAGTGCAGCGATATATACCTTTGCCCTGATTGCGGCTCCGGGCGGGCCGCTCCCGGCGCTTCCGGCGGTCCTGTGGGTCACCGGGCTCCATGTGGTGCACAGAACGGTTCCGGCATTGCACCGTCGGGGTGCCGAACCATTAACAGATCTTACGCCGATTATATGATCGACAGATCCCCCGGCAGATGATGAGAGTTACCCCCACTGATGATGTGATGAAGCAGGGGTCTGATGCCGTTCTGTATCCATCCTGAGAGCCGGTTTCTCGCACCGGGAAGGCGCGGCGCCCGGGTCCGGCCCCTCTCCGCCTCGAATTCCCCCCTTCCGGGGTAGCGGGGGATCGTAAGGACCGGTCGGGTGATTGCAGCCGCTGTTTCCTGCAGGATCCGCCAGAGTAAGACGGTATACCGGCGGTCTTCGATCCGTAGAGATGAACGGGACGGGGCATTCCCGCCCGAAAACATGGGAGAACCGGCTATGGCCGCACCCCCGATCCGTGCCGCCATACCTCGCCTGTCCGGTTCTGCACCCGGTCAATGAAAGGTGTTTTTCATTCCTCGAACCGGGTTTGGAGGGCGGAGCAGGTATTCCTGGTGTACGGTTGCTGCCGGTAAAGTACTTATACCAGGAACAGTATGACACAGTGCCCAGGCGATGCGATGGAACAAGCATCTCCCCCATGTACAGCATGGGTCTACAGTCCGGATGCTCCCGGCCACAGGAGGGAGTGGTTCGGCATCACACCGCGAGCGCTCAACCGGGGGGACAGGTAAGGTGCATCGATCTGGTTCAACGTTTTCTGTCATGGCCGGGATTCCTGCTTATCGGAGAGAGATCGTTATCAGGGAGGCGGTTCCCGGTCTCAGCAGGGCTTCCTGCTTCACGTTTCTTCCGGTGCCGGCCTCCGCCGGCTGCGCCTCCCGTCTGGCTTGCACCCCTGGCACGGGTGCAGGGTCACACGCCGGTCGTTGTGTAACCCCCGCGTACGGGCGGGCACCGGCTGAGAACCCCGACAGCACCTCTGTTTTGGCGGGTGGGAGCCGGAGTCGGCCGGGGTACTCCCCGCCTCTCTCCGACACCCTGAGAGGGGGTAGCTCCGACACCACGGGAGGCGATCTTACCTCGTCCATCGCATTCCAGGGCGGGTCGAGCGCCGGAATGGCAGACCCGGGAACCACAAAGGCCGGCATGGGCTCGTTTGCCGTCGTTGTCCCCGCCTACAACGAGGGCCTTGTCATCGGCTCGGTCGTCCTCCAGGCAAAGCGGCACGCCGACCGGGTCATCGTCGTCGATGACGGCTCGGCGGACCGAACCGCCGCGATCGCCCGGCTTGCCGGGGCAGATGTCATCAGGATGCCGGAGAACGGGGGGAAGGCGAAGGCGATGATGGCCGGGTTTGCCCGGGCACGGGACCTTGGCTACGAGGCCGTCGTGATGCTCGACGGCGACGGCCAGCACGACCCCGACGAGATCCCGGCCGTGGCAGCCCCGGTGCTTGCGGAGGAGGCGGACCTGGTCATCGGTTCCCGGTTCCTGGAAGGCGGGGCGGAGATTCCTGCTTATCGCCGGGCCGGCCAGATGGTGCTGAACAGGTTCACGAACCTCTCGGCGGACGGCGGCGACTTCGTGGCGACAGATTCTCAGTCGGGTTTCCGGGCGCTCTCCCGCCGGGCTCTTGAGAACCTCACCTTCTCCTCGGAGGGTTACAGCATCGAGTCAGACATGATCGCCCACTTTGCCCCCCTCAACTTCAGGGTGACCGAGGTCCCGATCTCCGTCACCTACGACGTCCCCCACAAGCATAAGAAGAACCCGATATCCCACGGTTTCGGGGTGCTCGCCCGGATCGTGGAACTTATCGGCCACCGGCGGCCATTGCTCTTCTTCGGCGTCCCGGGAGGCGTCATCGCCCTGTTTGGGATTGGCCTTGAACTCTATACGTTCTCCGAGCTCTTCCGGGCAGGCCAGTTCCACTACGTTGTGTTTATCCTTGGGATAACTGCGCTCATACTCGGGCTTTTGTTGATCTCGTCGGGACTGATCCTGAACTTCCTGGTATTGATAATGGGACGTCGTGCCAGTGAAACATGAATGTGATGGGAGTGGCGCTCTCCAGCAACACCACCTGATACCTGCAGTTCATGATGGATCTCACGCTTCAGGCCGCCCGGGCAGCATCCGTTCTCCCCCGATTTTAACCCGTGAGGGTGAAGCGGGACGGTTCGCACGACAATAGCAGCTCCGGCAAACCCGGGAGGCTCGTCCCTTCAGTCTGGCATTTCTGCCCCCTTTGCAAGGGTATAATGAATCCTCATGCTGGGTGAGCGGACTGTTTCGTCCAGGACCACCTGGTTCAGGCTGACCTCACACCTGAGGCCCTCAGAGATCATGCACGCGATCAAACTGCAGATCGAGCAGGGGCAGAGCGTGCAGGACGCGGGGGACGCCTCCCTGCGGGAGGTGCAGCCGGAGAGGAGTAGATAGTTATGCAGGTCGAACGTTACCGTGTCGCCTTCCCTCCTTACCTCCACCCGGTCGGCGACCGAGAGAAGGTCCTCGCACACCTCCCGGATCGT
>JAGVUK010000246.1 GCA_019136335.1 Methanomicrobiales archaeon | reverse complement strand
CCTGCTCATCGTTGTCGGACTGGTCGCGGGAGTGCTTGGCGGCATCATCGGGACCGGCGGCTGCAGTGTCATGCTGCCGATCCTCCATTTCTACCTGGGGTATCCGGTACCCATCGCTATCGGTACCACGCTCTTCGCTGTCATCTTTACAGCGATATCCGGAGGGTACGGTCATCTGATACGGAAGAATCTGGATGTAAAAACCACCCTATGGCTTGGCGGGTTTGGCATAATCGGCGTGATTATTGGTTCGTATGCCTTCAACCGGCTCTCGGATCAGACGGCCCTTCTGGGACTGATACTCGGTATAGCGTTCCTTCTGCCTGCGGTTCGCATGATTATCGAAGGAGTTGCGCATAGAAAGAAAAGCCAGCCGGAAGGAGACGTCATCCCCGGATCCGGGGGAAGAAAAGGACTGTTCGGGTTCGTAGTCGGTATTTTGACGGGGCTTGTCGGACTGGGCGGAGGATATGCCCTTGTTCCCGGTCTGATCTACCTGTTTAACGCGCCGGTGTACGTCACGATGGGAACGTCGCTGGCAACGGTGATCCCCCTGGCCATCGTCGGAGGGGGCATCAAGCTCGCAGAGGGATATGTTGCAATCGGCGCTGCATTGCTCCTGGCCGCAGGAACGATCGTGGGCGCACAGATCGGCGCTGCCGTCATCAAGAAATTCCACCCCGCGACATTGAAACTGATCTTCGGCGTGTACTTTTTGTACGTCTCTGTGAAGTTTATACTGGCCTACTTCGGAATTGCAATATTTTAACGAAAGATACGGACATCGACGCCATCCCGGCCCATCTCTGCCGGGATGGCGCCGTCACCCCCCGGGGTCACGACGCAGGGCGGGAGCTTGTCTCCGGCCAGGGGGACGATTCCCGGGTGCGAACCCCTGCCCTCATCCCGGACGTACCTGTTTTCAACTCCGGCCGTCGCCTGCTATCTGCTGCGCCCAGGCACCGCCTTATCCAGTTCCCCTGCGCCTCGCCGACGATCAGCCCTGCCTTCTTCAGGACCGAGAGGTGGTAAGATAACTTCGAATCCGCTATTGAGAGCACCTCCTTGATGACGCAGACGCAGAGCGGCTTCACGGAGAGCATCGCGAGGATCTTGAGACGGAACGGGTCGGCGAGTGCACGGTGGAGGGCGCTCTTCCGTTTGAGCGCCGCATCGTCCGGCAGCTGCTCTGCCAGCCCTGCGATGCCGCCGCACCGGCAGAGCGACTCCTCGACGTCGGGAGGGAGGGGCATGGATGCGCCCCGGCATTTTTCGTCTTCTGTCATCAGGATGTCACGCTCGATATTTCAAATTAACATGAAATAAAAATGCCTATATCCTTTCGTTGCTACCATACGAGGCACGAACAAGTTGTTTGACAGCAGAGGAGAAAAAAGCATGGACACTATAAGCGTCGGTTTCATCGGCGGCGGCAGGATTGCCCGGATCATCCTGACAGGGTGGGAGAGGGCCGGAGCAATGCCGGAGCGGGTTATTGTCAGTGATGCGAACCCGGCGGTGCTCGCCGAGCTCAAAGAACGGTTCCCTGCGATCGAGGTCGCCGGCGACGACAACACCCGCCCGGCATCGGCGGATATCGTGGTTCTCGGCCTGCACCCGCCTGCCGTCGGAGCGGTGCTGCCGGCGATCGCCCCGGCTCTGCAGAGCAGGGCGCTGCTCGTCTCGCTTGCGCCGAAGTGGAAGATCGCCGGACTTGCCGGGGGGCTTGCCGGCCGGCAGGCGATCGCCCGCATGATCCCGAACGCCCCGGCGGCCGTCGGGAGCGGCTACAACCCCGTTTCGTTCTCCGAAGGGGTGACACCCGAACAGAAGCGACAGTTTGAGCAGGTCTTCTCCATGCTCGGCAAGATGCCGGAGGTCGCGGAGGAGAAGCTCGAGGCATATGCCGTCCTGACTGCCATGGGACCAACCTACTTCTGGTTCCAGTGGTACGAGCTTCTCGACCTCGCCCGGTCGTTCGGGCTCACCGACGCCGAGGCGAGGGAGGGGCTCGTCGCCATGGTCGAAGGAGCGCTCCAGACGATGCAGAGTCCGGGCCTCACGCCTGATGCTGTGATGGATCTCGTCCCCGTCAGGCCCATCGCGGCCGGCGAGGAGGCTATCCGGGAGATCTACCGGACGAACTTGATTGGACTCTACCGCAAGCTCGCCGAATGATCCCGCCGCTTCAACTCTTTTTGAAACCAGAACCTTTATCGGGTGGTGGTGCCCACATTGTTTCAAATTATGTTGAAACAGTGTGGAGAG
>JAGVUK010000315.1 GCA_019136335.1 Methanomicrobiales archaeon | reverse complement strand
ATGACGAGTTCCTCGGCACCGAGGTCGCGGGCTGTGGAGAAGATCGTCTGGAGCGCCCCGCCGTAGCCTTTGTTGGTCTCATGACAAACAACGATCGCCCCGAGGGCTTCCGCGATCGCGACGGTCTCGTCCACCGAGCCGTCGTCGACGACGAGCACCGCATCCGCGTGCCGGGCGGCGCCGACGACCGTCTTCGCGATGTAGGTCTCCTCGTTGTAGGCCGGCATGGCGACGAGGGTCCGGACGGCCCGCCGTTGCCGTGCGAGATCGTCGACGAGGAGGGTTGCGTCCTCCCCGTTGTCGCCGGCTCTGGTGACCGGCCCGGCCGGGCGGGGGGGAGAAGAGGGAGTACGTGTCCGGATAGTCATTGCGGTCCCTCCGGGGACATTCTAGAGACCACCAGCCCCTCGTTATACGCCGGGATCACCACCGCGAGCCCCGGCTCGGCGGCACCGGCACAATCCGGGGAGGAGAGATCCTGGGGGTTCATCGACTCTATCATGGGTATCCTGGTCATCGAGAGGGCACAGCGGCCGCCGGCGTCGTCTGCTCGCCGGAGGCCGCTCTCTCTAATATACGTATTTTACCACAGGAATAGTTAAAAAGATAACGAAATCCCTCCGGAAATGATATGGAGGGTTATTTAAAAAATATCGGGTTCCCGGACCGAAGCGGGAACATCTGCCCGCGAACGGCAGCGGGATTTTTGATACTATATGCAGGCTATAGTATTAGAACCTTGCTTAATGAGAACGCCCGCCAGAGAGAAACATTCCGAATAATATTCGCTTTAAGGCCTCCGTTCGGTGAAGTTCTCTCCTCCCCACGGACCGGGGGTTCGGGCCGGGATCACCTGCCCGGGCAGCGTCCCGGACCCCTCCGGTTAACCAGGAGCGGTTAACCCGCGAGATCCTGCCCCGATTCAGGATAGAACGGATTCTAAGGGTCTAATAAGGGATGCGCGATTTTTACGCGGGAAAAATCGATACCGGAGACCATTCGCGGCCCGGATCCCCCCGGCAGCGACACCCGCGACGAGGATAGCATCCCCGGCCGCATACGGCGGGAAGAAGACCCTGCCGGCGGCAGGAGACCGGCACAGGGATCCACGCTGCACGTAACCGGCCCGGACGATCGGGTATCCGGGGGGACCCCGCAAACCGGGAGGACGTACAGGAAGACCTCCGGTGCAGAGGTACCAGCATAAAACCCGGCGAAGCAGCGGGCAGCACTCCGGGGCCGTCCCCGGAGCCGGCGGACGCTTCACGCCGCAGATTCGATATACGTATACAACAGGTACGCACCGACGATTGAATCAGGCCCAGCGTCACGATCGTCTCGAACGTGACGTCCTTTGCCCCCGGCTGCGCAACTTGAACATATCGCCGCAGCTCGTCCTGTTCGGCAGGGGCAAGCGAGGTGTGCTGGGCCTTGCCCAACAGGTACTCCATCCGTTCAAGTTGTGCGAGGTTAGTAGCGGCATTACTCGTTCAAATCTTCCGCACATATCTGCTCTGCACACATGACAAAATCTGCTGCCCTGGTAATGACCGACACCACCTCTTCCCGCATAATCTCCCGGCAGATCGTGTAATCCACCTCCTCCCGGAGTTCTTCGACCAGGTTCAATGCCCTTCCGTGCTCTGGAGCGAGCTCACCGGTCTTAACGTATTCCAGACCGATAGCAGAGATCAACCCGGCATGAGTCTTCGTCTCTACGCCTTTTCGATGCAGAAGAGCAAGAGATGCAAGATACATCGCATAGTAAGCTCGATTAATTGAATCTTCGTAATGACCCTCGGTGCAGAGGATGCGCGCGGCATCGAGACGCTGATGCGATTTGAGAAGAAGCGCGGCTATAACAGACCGATCGTTCACTTAAACCGCCACGCCGTCATGAAGAACCTGCCTGATGAAGGGGTATTCCCGGTGCGCTGCAACATCCGCCCGGGAGAGGACCTTGACCGAGAGCCGCTCACCCGAGAGCATCAGCAGATCGAACGCCAGTCCGGTGAGGTATTCACGAAGGCGGAAGTCCTCTTCAGATGTGATCACGAGGATATCGATATCGGAGTCCGGCCGATCGTCTCCCCGCGCCACGGAACCGAAGAGGATGATCTCCTCTATTGCGTCGCCGCACGCCGCACGCGCCTTTGCCGCGAATTCATGGACGATCGGCCGCCTGACCGGGAGCATACAACGAATACTTGTGAACGCACGGTCATAATGATTGCTGATCGAACCGTCCCCGGAGAAGAAGCAGACCCTGTGCCCCTCGTGAATCAGGGGGCCGTGCGCCGAGGGATCTCGCCCACGAACTCCTTAAACGCCAGGTGAACTACCCCCCGCTTACGCAGGGGGCTTCCTGCTTCATCCCCCTCCCCACCGGGAGCGAGTCCACAGGCTCGACGGCGCTCATCCGGCGCCTGCAAGTGCGAATTGTTTGATATTGACCGCGGCGTTCAGGTCCCGGTCGTGACAGGTGCCGCAGTCCGGGCACGTCCACTCCCGATCCTTCAGCGTCAGATCGGCCTTCCGGTACCCGCAGACCGAACAGGTCTTTGATGAGGGCTCGAAGACCCCGATCTTCAGCAGGGTTTTCCCGGCCTCCTGACATTTGTATGTCAGCATCGAAAGGAACGTCCCCCAGCCGGCGTCGCTGATCGCCCGGGCCAGAGACCGGTTCTTCACCATGCCGTCCACGTTCAGGGACTCCACAGCCAGGGCTTGGTTTTCGCGGACCAGTCGAGAAGAGAGCTGGTGCTGGAAGTCCTTTCGTTGATCGGCAATTTTCTGGTGACACCGGGCAACCTTGAGCCGGGCCTTGTTCCGGTTCCGGGAACCCTTCTGCTTGCGGGCGAGCCGGCGCTGCAAGACAGCCAACCGCTGCTGGGCGTTCCGGAGATACTTGGGATTCTCCACCTTCTCCCCGGTCGAGAGAATAGCGTAGTGCGCGAGCCCCAGGTCGATCCCGACCGTCTGCTCCGGGATCGGATCGGCGGGTTGCGGGGGCTTCCGCCCGTCCTCGACCACGATACTGAGAAAGTACCGGCCGGTCGATCTGCGGATGACGGTTGTAGACTTCATCGTGCCCACGAAGGTGCGGTGATACTTGACTTTGAGCGAACCGATCTTCGGGAGCTTCACGGTCCCCTGCTTGAAGTCCACGGTGTATGATTGGGGTACCGTGAACGCCTGCTCGGGGGCATGCTTCGCCTTGAAGGTCGGTGCTTCGGCATGACCCTCGAAGAAGTTCGTGAACGCGCGGGAGAGATGGATAATCGATTGCTGCAGCGATTGGGCGTTGACCTCTTTCAGCCATGGCAACTCCTCTTTGAGCGCCGGAAGCTGGTTCGTGAGGTCGTATCTGGACAGGCTGATGCCCCCGTCGTGGTACGCCGTGTTCTTGAGGTTGAGGGCCCAGTTGTACACGAACCGGCAGCACCCAAGGTGCTTGGCGATCAGAGTCTTCTGATCCTCGGTCGGATACAGCCGGTACTGGTACCGCCGCAACATACGATAGGGTCATGTTAGCTCCCCTCCGGCATAAAGAATACCCGGGCGGTGTGAAAGTGAAGAAGGGGCGCCGCTTTCACCTCCCCCCTTGCGGAGGGAGTCTGCCCGCTCATGCCGCCTTCAACCCCGCAGAGATAGATGACCTCGCCGGGGCGGCATCCTGAATCCATGTTAGGGTTGAGGACCCTCCCCACCGGCGGAGCGAACGAAGATTGATAGTTCCTGCACTCCATATGGAGGTGAGGAGGTTCGCAGCAAATGAGTATAGCAGGAGAACAGTACATTGTCGATGAGCTCGCGTTCCGGGTCGCGGTGATCCTCCCCCTGCAGGAGCACGAGCAACTGCAGGAAGACCTTCACGACCTTGCTGTTGTAGCGGAGCGGCGCGAAGAACCGGCCATAGGATTTGAGGAATTCAAAAAGCGGTACGGGCGCTAATGGCTGGATACGTGATCCAGGTCAAGGCAAGCGTCGAGAGAGATATCGCGGCATTGCCGCGCGATGTAATTCCACGCATTCTTCAGAGCATAGAGACTCTGTCTGAGGCGCCTCTGCCGTTTGGCGTGCGCAAGTTAAGCGGGGCAGAGCATCTCTACCGGATCCGCGTGGGAGACTACCAGATCGTGTATGCCGTGAACCATGCGGAGCAGGAGGTCATCATCCTCTACGTCCGCCACCGTCGTAGTGCATACCGCGGGTTGTGAGAACGGGGATCGAGCCCCCTTGCCCCGGTCCTCTCGCTTCACGAGTTGACGGACTGCGGTCAACCTTCCGCCACCCGTCGCGCGAGGGGATTCGCAAAGGGGAAGAGCTCGGCGCCGATCCCGGAGAAGTACGTGAGGTACGTGGAGACCCGCTCGAAAGATGGGGCCGTTCAATCGTGTGCAAGAACGATCATGATATCGAGATCGCTCCCGGGAACGGCCCGCCCCCCCGGCAAACGACCCAAAAAGGACGACGCGGAGGACGTTTTGGTCGGATGCCAGCCTCTCCACCGCCGCTCGTAGCCGTTCGTGGACGAGATCCGTATCAAGCCAGAAGACCGTCACAGAATTGAATGATTCTTTCCGCACCACTGACTGCATCCTCCCGGGCGAAGTAGTCTGCCGGTTTCCCCCGGGAAAACCCGTCCGGAATATAGTTGCGGTCGAGACCGCGTGCGATCCGGAAGAGGTCGGCGGGGATCTCCCGGCCGGCTGCCCGGAGACCTTCGAGGAGAATGACCCCACGCGAACCGCCCCCGACCTCTGGTAGACGGCCTTTATCGCCTTTTCAGCAGCCTGCTGCGGAATGAGAACCGAGCCCATTCGAAGAACCCGGTATCCCGGCCATGGCGAGATCCCGCCGCGCCTGCTCCATCCAGTCTGCACTCCGCTCAGGCATACCGCATGAGAATATGGAGACACAAGTTCACTTGAATGCAGGGTTGCGGACGCCGAATCAGGGCAGACACCACATCCTTCACGTGCTGCCCCACAAGCGGCAGGAACCGGCGGGGGAATACTTCGCCGTTACCCAAAGAGAGCAGGCCCAACCATGAGACGCAGGTACCCGAACGTATATTAACTGGATAGGTACAGTGTACCGTAACACGCCCGAAAACCACGCGGGATGACCCGATATGGCTCAAAAGATCGAACCGGGTTTCTCTCTGGAGGACGACGATGCCCGCCGCTTTGAAGAATACGTGGCAAAACCCGATATTACTCCGGAAGGACGGGTACGTGCCCACAGGGAGAATCCATACGCTGAAATATCCCCGAACCAAAGAAGTGCCCGGTGAGTTCAATGGCAAAAAATCCCCTGCTGAAATACTCCGTTGAGGTTCTCCTCGTAGAGGCAAACCCTGCCGGGGAGCCGTTCTTCCGCAAGACCCATCTTTACAAAACCTTGTTCCTGCTCCACCAGAACCTGTTGGGGCAGGGGATCGATATCGGGCTGCCCTACTGCTGGTACCTCCACGGCCCCCTCATCGAGGCGATTACATTTGAAGAGCAGACCGGAACCCCCCTTGATGGAGGGTACCTGCAGCCTGACGGAGCGACTGTGCCTCTTCGTCACGTTCACGACGAGGAACTGATGACCAGGGAAAAGCAGGTGGTTCTCCAGGAGATTCGAAAGATCCTGAGAAAATACCGGAGCGGGACCCGGTGGGAGGAGGGATATGGCAGCAGGCTGGTCGGTGATGCATACAAACTCGCTCCGTTCCGGTATCAGAGGACCTTCAAAAGAGAATACCTGGACTACCTGGTCTCCTTATCGGGCGAACCGCGGGTCTATGATTATGCGTACGGCCGGATCTCCTCAAACATCCTTCGATACCTGGATACGCTGATCAAGCAGTTCCCGGAGAATGAGATGAGCGAACTCCTCGATACCTACCTCGCGTGGGATGATACCGCCCGGCTCTTCGTTGAGACTCGCGATCCGCTTGATGCGCTCTCAAACAGGTACTGGGAGATCTTCTGCAGTCTTTTACGGGTGCGAAAAAACGAAAATGTGCCCGAAGAGATCGTCGAGCGGTGGGAGCGCTCGTTCGCACAGGAACTCCCCCTGTACGACCGCGAGTTCGAAACCGCTCACGACGAAGCGCTGGGACGCCTGGAGCAGGATACCCGGAGCAGGGACATCGATCCGATTGTCCTCCGCCTCATGGCGTACGCGCGCGACGAATGCGTGCGGGCTCGCCCCAGGGAGATGTAGGACAATTGCCATATTTTCTCGACTCAAACGTTATTATCGGCTACATCTTTCATCTCGAACGGGCAAGGAGACCCCCTGCGCAAGTTGGGGGAGGAATTGCCCGCAACAAGCCCCGTACACTTTCGCCCCGCGGGAGTTATCTTATAGACCGATGAGCAACAAAGATAGGAGATAATGGCACTGCGAGCGGTCAGTAACTATCTGCGTCTTCCCAGGAAGACGTTCCAGATCTTCGACACGCTCGCGTACCATGCCAAGAGCCTGTACA
>JAGVUK010000307.1 GCA_019136335.1 Methanomicrobiales archaeon | reverse complement strand
GCCCTCGCAACGCTTGAGGAACTCGCCCGGTTCTTCCCCAACGAGGAGGTGGCGCTCCCGGAGTTCTTCTCCCTCCTTTCCGCCCACGTCGCCGGGGCCCGGACCGGCCGGAGACGGAACGCAGACGCCGTCCAGGTGGTCGGCGTCCGGGAGGCCGCCCACCTCGCCATCCCGTACCTCTTCATCGGCGACCTCGTCGAGGGCACGATGCCGCGGCTGACCACCCGGCTCCCGTTCGCCACCGACCTCGAGACCCGGCGCCTTCAGACGCGCTCAAAGAGCGACATCCTCCGGGAGGAGCGCTACCACTTCATCGCGGCGCTCCTTGCCGCCCGCTCCCGGGTCTACCTCAGCTACCCCGCGGCTGACGGAGGAACACCGCTCGTCCGTTCGGGGTTCGTGGACGCCGTCCGGGAGGCCTTCTCCCCGGAGACGTGGGGGGGCGACGGTTTTCCGGCATCCCGGCTCTCGGCGGCGCGGCGGGCCGGCGCCCTCCTCGCCCGGGGGGAGGCTGCGAGCCCGCCCGTTCTCACGGCAGCCGAAGCCGTCCGCCGTCTCAATATTGAGAACTACCACCGGAAGGGCGGCTACGACTCGCCTTACGACGGCCTGATCGGGAGCGACCCGGCCCTCGCCGAACGGTTCGGCGAAGAGGCTGTCTTCTCGGTGACGGCGCTCGAGACCTACGCGGACTGCCCGTTCCGGTTCTACCTGGAGCGGGTCCTCGGACTTGCGCCGCTCCCCCCGGCCGACCCCGGCCTGACGGGCGAGGAGCGGGGGAGTCTCGTCCACCGGATCGCCTGCCGGTTCTACGCCGGGTGGAGACGGGACGGCAACGGGGCGGTCACCGAAGCGTCGTACCCGGACGCCCTCCGGCGGATCCTCACAACCGGTCGGGAAGAGGCGGACCGGTTCACCTTCACAAGCCCGTCCTGGGTTGCCGGGAAGGAGCACCTCCTCGGATCACCCGCGGCCGGCCCGGGGCTGCTTGAGCGGTTCCTCCGGCACGAGGCGGCGGTCGTGGGCTCCGGCCTCATCCCGCAGGCCTTCGAGGTCTCGTTCGGCCTCCCGGTGACGGCGGGGGAGGCCGACCCCGCGTCGGTGCCCGACGCGGTCGCGATAGCGCTCGGCTGCGGGACCCTCCGCCTGCGGGGCAGGATCGACCGGATCGACCTCCTGCCCGGCGGGCGGTTCGTGGTCACCGATTACAAGACCGGGAGCCAGCGCCCCACGCTCGGGGAGGTCGTCGCGGGGAGAGCGCTCCAGCTGCCCCTCTACATCCGGGCGGTCGAGACCCTGACCGGGATGCAGGGGATCGCCGGCACCTGCTACACCCTCCGGCGCGGGAAGGTCCAGAACCGGCCGGTCTTCTGGGATAAGGCGATGAAGGACTGTTTCACCTGCTTCCCGGGCTCGCGGCAGAGCGGCGTCGGGGACGTCCGGGAACTCGTCGAGGCCTCGCTCGCCCGGGTGAAGGAGCACCTCGCCGGGATACGCGGCGGGCGCTTCCCGCCCCGGTCGGACGCCGGCCCCTGCCCGGGGTACTGTGGGTTTAAGACGGTCTGCCGGTTCGACAGTCTAAGGCTGCTTGCCGCGGGCGGGGAGGTGAACGCCGATGGGACTGACTGAACGCCAGGCGCGGGCCGCCCTCGACCACACGAAGAGCAAATGCGTCACCGCCGGGGCCGGGACGGGAAAGACGCACGTCCTGGTCCAGAAGTACATCAGCCTCCTTGAGGGCGGCGTCAGTGTCGGGAGCATCCTCGCCCTGACCTTCACCGAGAAGGCGGCCGGCGAGATGAAGGTCCGGGTCCGCCGGGCCCTCGCGGAGAAGGAGGGCGAGCGGTGGGACGCGATCCGCGACGAGTTTCTCTGGGCGAAGGTCTCGACCTTCCATGCCTTCTGCGCCTCCGTCCTCCGCGAGTTCCCCGTCGAGGCCGATGTCGGGCCCGGTTTTGCCGTCCTCAACGAGCGGGAGGCCGCCCGGCTCCGGGAGGAGGCGGCCGAAGGCCTTATCCACGGCGAGCCGCCGGAGGAGGACCGGGCGGCGGTGATCGGCGCCCTCCGGGCGGTCGGGGCCTACGAGTTGAAGAACTACCTCGAACGGCTGTATGCCCGGCGCGATGTTGCGGAGCCCTTCTTTGCCGCGCTCGCGAACGACGAGGAGGCGGTGATCGGCGCCTGGCAGGCGGCCGTAGAGCAGCGGAAGGAGGCGGCGGCCGCTGCTATCCTTGCCCGTGCCGGCCCCTCCATCGAGACGCTCCGGGACCTTGCCGCCCGCTACCCCGGCAACCGGGACCCGGGCGAGGAGTATCTCCGGGCCGTCGAGTCCTGCCTCACCGGTGAGAACGTGGTCGCGGCACTCGCCGGAGTTCACAAAGGCGGGGGGTTCCGGGCGAACATGGGGCAAAAGAAGAACTGGGCGGGAAACGACCTCGAGCGCCTCCGGGCGGCCTACCGGGTCCTCGACGGGTGCTTCAAAGACCAGGCCTGGGCGCTCTCGCCTGCCGTCGACCCGGACGACCCCTTCACCCGGGCGACGCTTGCGTTCCTCCGCGACCTCGGTGCGGTCTACCGCGCCTTCATCCGGGCGGTGGAGGCGCAGAAGCGGCGGCAGAACGCGCTTGACTTCGACGACCTGGTCAACCGGACCCGCCGGCTCTTCTGCGACCACGAGGAGGTCGCGGCCCACTTCCGCGACCGGTTCCGGTTCGTCCTGGTCGACGAGTTCCAGGACACCGATCCCGTCCAGATCGCCGTCATCCACGCGATCCTCGGCCGGGAGCCGGGGAACCTCTTCATCGTCGGCGACCCGAAACAGTCCATCTACCTCTTCCGGGAGGCCGACGTGACGCAGTTTTCGCACGCCCGCGACCTGATCGAGCAGGACCTCGGCGGCGAGGCGGTCCCGCTCGACGTCAACTTCCGGAGCACGCCCGAGATCGTCGAGTTCACGAACGCCGTCTTCGGCGCCCTGATGGTGGAGTGCAGCGAGCCCTGGGAGTTCCCGTACGAACCGCTGCGGGCGAACCGGAGCGAAGATACAGGCTCGGTCGAGGTCCTCCTCTCCCCGAAGGTCAAGGACCGGCAGGCCGGCCGCCGCGCCGAGGCGGACCTGGTCGCCAGAAAGATCCGGGCCCTCGTCGAGGGAGGAGAGAAACCCGTCCGCCGGGACGGGGAGGTCCGGCCGGCGGGCTACGGCGACGTCGCCATCCTCCTCGAGCGGCGGACGAACCTTGCCTACTACGAGTGGGCGCTCGAGCGCTACGGCGTCCCCTACCGCGTCCACGCGGGCCTCGGGTTCTACGGACGCCAGGAGGTCTACGACCTCTACAACATCCTCCGGTTCCTCGTAAACGACCATGACGACGTGGCGCTCTACGGGGTGCTGCGGTCGCCCTACTTCGGGTTCTCCGACGCCCGGCTCTTCGCCATCGCCCGGGCGGGGGCCACCCTCTTCGACCGCCTGCGGGCGGACGGGGGCCCGGACGCCGCGGCGGCGGTGCGGCTCCTCTCCTCCTGGCTCTCCTACGCCCGGAGGCTCCCCCCCGCCCGCCTCATCCGCCGGATCGTCGACGAGTCGGGCATCTTCGTCGTCTTCGGCGGGACGGCCGGGGGCGAGCAGGCGGCCGCGAACGTCGAGAAGGTCATCGCCGTCGCGCGGGATGCCGCCTTTCCCACGCTCGCCGGGTTCGTTGAGGAGCTCGGGCGCTGCATCGACGACGGAGAGCGGGAGGGCGACGCTCACCTCGATATCGAGAACGCAGACGCGGTCGCGATCATGACGATCCACGCCGCAAAGGGGCTCGAGTTCCCCGTCGTCGTCGTCCCCGACCTCGCCGAGACGCCGCGGGCCGGCGGGGCGACCATCATGGTCGGGGACGGGCTGCTCCTCGGAGTTAAGATACCGAACCCGGCAGGCGATTACGAGCGCGAGGAGACGCCCGTCCTCCAGGTTCTCAAGGCAGAATATCGGCAGAAAGAGGAGGCCGAGCAGAAACGGCTCTTCTATGTCGCGGTGACCCGGGCGCGGGACCACCTGGTCCTCTGCGGGGTGAGGCCGGATGAGGTCCCGGAGGCCCTTCGCGCCGCAAAGACCCGGATGGACTGGCTTGCGCACTGCCTCGGGCTCTCCGAAGAGGTCTGTGCCCGGGGGGAAACCGTCCTTGGGGCGCTCCGGATCCCGCTCACCCTCGACCCGGCAGCGATCCCGGTCGATGTGGAGGAAGCCGCCCCGGTCTGCATCCCGCCGCCGGATGATGATGCAGTGGCAGAAATGTCGGCGCCCCCTCTCCCGGCAGGTGAGGAGGAGCACGTCTACTCGGCGAGCGAACTCGAGGAGTACCTCCGCTGTCCGGCGGAGTACGGGCGCCGCTCCCGGTTGCCGCGGATCGCCGCCGGCGGGGACCCGGCGACCCGGGGCCTCGTCGTCCACGAGGTCTTCCGCGGCCGGGACCCCGCGGCGGTGCTGCGGCGGTACGGTATGGACGCGGGCCGGGCGGCGGAGTACCGGGGACTCTACGAGCGGTTCCGTGCGTCGCCCCTGATGCAGGGGATCACCCGCGACCATTGCGAGGTGCCGTTCCTTGCGCGGGTACACGGCGTTCCGTTCAAGGGGGTCATCGACCGGCTGGTGCAGCGACCGGACGGGGCCTGGATCCTGGTCGACTACAAGACCGGGACACCGGGGGGTGTCGAGGACTACGCGCTCCAGATGACGGTCTACCACCACGCCGCCGCCCGGATACTCGGCCGGCCGGTGACGCCGTACCTCTACTTCGTCGACGCCGACCGCTGGGTGGAGGCCGCAATCGACGAGGAGCAGGTCTTTGCTACGATCGAGCAGGCGGTCCGGGGGATCGAGGAGGGGGGTTGACGGCGGGAGTGCCGGGAACGAGCCGGATCGCAGGCACGGCGGCACCCCTGCGTACGACCTCCGATTCTTCCACCATCACCCTTCAGTCGTAGAGGCCGATCGCCAGGAGGTCGTCGTCCGAGAGTTCGTCCCAGAGTTCGAGGACGACCGAGCCGTCGTCCAGGACGTCACCGGGGATGACCCATTCGGAATCGACCTCCCTGACCTCTTCAACCCCTTTTAGGGTTCTCACGAGCACGTTCACGGTGCTACCTCGGTTCTTGTTTGATACGCCCAACCACTCTATGCCTCGTCCCGTTCGGGGCAGGCGAGTTCGCAGGCACGGCAATGGTCGATCCGGCCTCTCCCCGCGGTCTTGTCGGCGTCCATCCGCGCCATGCACCGGTCCCGGCTGTACCTCCCGGTCCTGAAGGCATCCATCGGGCAGGCACAGGTGCAGGGCTCCTCGCAACCGGCGCAGGGGAGGTCGCCCTCCGGCAGATCCCGGCCGGGAGCCTCCAGGTCCGCCCAGATCGCCCGGAACCGGACTCTCGGCCCGTAGCCGGGGACGAGGACCAGGTTGTTTCTCCCCATCCTCCCGATCCCCGCCATGCACGCCGCGTCCTTGAGGTAGATGCCGCCGTCCCCGGGCTGGTAGCGGACGACCCGGGCCCTGATGCCGTAGCGCTCCGAGATCCAGCGGACGAGGTTTTTTGCGATTCCTACGAGGATCCGGTCGCCGGGCGTCCCCCGCCCCTCCTCCCAGAGGTCGAGTTCGGGGTGCTCCGGGCCGTGGTGGAGGCCGAGGACGATGTAGGTCCCGCGATCGGCCGGGGAGCCGCGCACCCCCTCCGCAACCGCCGAAGGGCAGCCGACGAGCCGGGCGGCAGGGACGGCGCCCGCGACGTCCGCGCCGAGCTCACGGGCTTTATCAAGCGCCGCACTGATGATCTCCCGGCCGTCGGGCATGATCGGGGTATGGGGCCGGGAGGGGAAGAAGGATCCGGTGGGAGCTCGCCCTTCGACCTCCCCGGGGGTGATAACAGATCTGTTACCCTGATGGACAGGACTATATACCGGGGTAACAGATAGAGGACCATACCGGATCCGGGTGTGAAGCATGAACGAGGCCATCCTTGAGCGCCAGTTGTCCGAAGTCCCTCCGGTCTTCATCAGCGCCACGGGACCCCTGGGGAACAAGAAGGCGTGGGCGATCTATATCGCGCTGCTACAGAGGGACGAGGGGCTCCGGTTCAACCAGATCCGGGACCTCTTTGAGGCGGAGCCCCCGGAGATTGCGAGGGCCTTAAAAGCGCTCGGAAATGCGGGGCTCATCGCCAGGCAGACCCGCACCCTCGACGATCCCGGCACCACCGAAGCATCGTTCTACGTGCCGACCCCCCTCGGGAAGGCCCTGATCGCGGCCCTTTACCGGGGGCTCCTGTCGCCGCGGGAGGAGGAGCACGGAGGGCGGCCCGGGCCTGCACGGGCGCGCCGGCCCCTCCCCCGCCCGGCGAACGCCCGGAAAACCCGGGCCCGCACGGATGCATCATCTGTTGCGCACGGGCCGGACTGGCGTCGCCGCACCCGGGAGGGCAGGTGTGCGTGCCCGCCGGTGCGAAGGAGGGAATACCGGCGGCCGGGGCG
>JAGVUK010000180.1 GCA_019136335.1 Methanomicrobiales archaeon | reverse complement strand
GACCGCCTCCGTCACCAGCCGGCCGCGGGCGTCGTAGGGGTAGACCGCGCCCGTCGGGTGGAACTGGACCATCTCCATATCGATCAGCTCCGCCCCTGCGCGGTAGGCCATGGCGAACCCGTCCCCGGTCCCGGCGGCGGAGTTCGTGGAGATGTCGTAGGCCTGGGTCCCGCCGCCCGTCGCAAGCACCGTCGCGTCGGCCAAAAAGAGGACGGCGTCCCCGTCCCGGTCGAGGGCGACGGCGCCCGCGACCGCACCGTTCTCGTCCGTTACGAGGTCGACGACCGAGACCTCCTGGTACAGCTGCGTATCCGTCGCGTCGAGGCGGTCAAGGAGGGTCATCATCATCTCGTGGCCGGTCCGGTCCCCGGCGTAGCAGGTCCGGGGGAACCGCTGCCCCCCGAACGGCCGTTGCGCGACCTGCCGGTCTTCCGTGACGTCGAAGACCGCCCCCCACCGGACGAGGTCCGTGAGCCGCTCCGGCGCCTCCCGGGTGAGGACGTCCACGAGCGCCGGGTCGTTGAGGTACGCCCCGCCCCTGAGCGTATCCTCGCGGTGGACGCTGATCGAGTCCTGATCCCGCAACACGGCGTTGAAACCGCCTTCTGCCATCGTCGTACACCCGCCTTTTCCGGCGATGGTCTTGGAGACCAGGACCACGCCGCCGTACCGTGAGGCCTCGATCGCAGCCCGCGCCCCGGCGCCGCCGCTTCCGATAACCAGCACGTGCGCGTCCACTATCTCGTCTACAAGCATCTTATTAGTCTGTGCGTTGTATACTATCATAAAGTAATTGCAGGGGACGCGTGAGCCAGAATGAGGCTTTTAATGAAGTTTGGCGGCACCTCCGTCGGGGAAGCCGACTGTATCCGGCGGGTTGCAGATATCGTAGAACCACATCACAGGGCAGGCGACGAGGTCGCCCTGGTCGTATCAGCATGCTCGGGGATCACCGACCAGATCATCGCGATGGCCGATGAAGTCGTAAAAAGCAAGGAACAGCCCCCTCTCGGGACGTTCCTCGCCGCGATGCGGGCCCGGCACACCCGGCTCCTCGGGGAAGTGGCCCCCGACTACGCCGGCGAGGTGACGGCGGTCATCGACGACCGGCTCACCCGGCTGCAGAACATCCTCACCGCCGTGCACACCTTAAAGGAACTGACTCCCCGGTCCCGCGACTACATCATCTCCTTTGGAGAACGGCTCTCCGCCCCGATCGTCGCGGCCGCCCTCCGGCAGCGGGGGATCCCGTCGGTCGCCCTCGACGGCGCCGCGGCCGGGATCGTCACGACGGCAAACCACGGGGACGCCCGTGCCCTTCCCGCGAGCGAGACGAGCATCCGGAGCCGGGTCGTGCCGTTGCTTGCCGACTCCGTCCCGGTGGTCATGGGCTTTATGGGGGCGACCGAGCAGGGGGTCGTCACCACCCTCGGGCGGAGCGGCTCCGACTACTCGGCCGCCGTCATCGGCGCCGGGATCGATGCCGACGAGATCTGGATCTGGACGGACGTCGACGGGGTGATGACCTCGGACCCCCGGATCATCAAGGACGCCCGGGTCCTCAACGACATCTCCTACCTTGAGGTGATGGAGCTCTCCTACTTCGGCGCGAAGGTCCTCCACCCGCGGTCGGTCGAACCCGCGATGCAGAAGGATATACCGATCCGGGTCCGGAACACCTTCCGGCCCGACCACCCCGGGACGATCATCCTCCGTGACGAGCACCGGGAAAAAAGGGTGGTCAAGGCCATCGCCCTGATCGAGAAGGTGGCCCTGGTCAACGTCAACGGTGCGCAGATGATCGGCCGCCCCGGCGTCGCGAAGACGATCTTCTCCGCGCTCGCGGAGCGGGAGGTGAACGTCATGATGATCTCGCAGGGCTCAAGCGAGGCCAACATCTCCCTCATCGTCGACGAGTCCCACCTTGAGGCCGCGATCGCGGCCCTCACCCCGATCGCGAAGCAGGGCGTCGTGCGGGAGGTCACGTACGACCGGGACGTCGCCGCGGTCGCCGTCGTGGGCGCGGGGATGGCCGGCACCCCGGGGACGGGCGGCCGGATCTTCTCGGCGCTCGGGCGGGCGGGAATCAACACCATGATGATCTCGCAGGGCTCCTCGGAGGTGAACGTCTCGTTCGTCGTCAGGGGCGGCGACGGCAAACGGGCGCTCCAGGTATTGCACGACGAATTCCGGCTTTCGGAGAACTCTGATGACTGAACATACCTACCGCGAGGCGGGGGTCGATATCGACCTCGAGGCCCGGGCGGTGCGGGCGCTGATCGAGACCCTCACCTACCGGAGGACCGGCACGTTCCCGATGCTCGGGAAGGTCGGGCACTTTGCCGGGCTGATCGACTGCGGGCCGTTCGTCCTCGCGCTCGCGGTCGACGGCGTCGGCACGAAGATGCTCGTCGCCGATGCGCTCCATGACTGGCGGACGGTCGGGATCGACTGCATCGCGATGAACGTCAACGACCTCTACGTGATGAACCTCGAACCCGTGGCGTTCGTCGACTACATAGCGACCGACGCCCTCTCGGTCGAGAAGATGGCCCAGATCGGGCAGGGTTTGAACGAAGGCGCCCGGCAGGCGAACATGAACATCGTCGGCGGCGAGACCGCGACCCTCCGGGGGCTCGTGAACGGCCTCGACCTCGCGGGGACGTGCCTTGGGGTCCAGAAGAAGGAGAAGGTCGTCACTGGTGAATCGATCGTCCCCGGCGACGTGATCGTCGGCGTCCCGTCAAGCGGCATCCATAGCAACGGTTTAACGCTCGCCCGCAGGGTCGTCGAGAAGCACGCGTCCTACGACACGCGCCTCTCCAACGGGAAGACCCTCGGGGAAGAACTCCTGACGCCGACCCGGATCTATGCCGAGGTGCTCCAGGTGACGGAGGCCTGCGCCGTCCACGGGATGTGCCACATCACCGGCGGCGGTCTCCTGAACTTCGGGAGGCTCTCGGGATACGGGTTCTCCCTCACCGACCCGCTCGAGGTCCCGGCCATCTTCCGCTGGCTGCAGGAGACCGGCGGCATCGGCGATGGGGAGATGTACCGCACCTTCAACATGGGCATGGGCTACGCGTTCGTCGCCCCGGAGGAGAGCGTGGCCGCGATCCGATCGATCGTCCCCGGCGCCCGGGTGGTCGGCGAGGTGACGGAGGAGCCCGGGGTCCGGCTCGAGGGCGTCGAGATCCGATGATTGCAAGGGTCCCTCTCGTCTTCTGATTTTTGCGTGCCGGGTGCCCATGCGGCGCTATCCGCAACGCTCACCCTCACGCCGGCCGCACGCGCAGCCCTACGGGCCGTCGCTCGCCCCGCTACTCACGCCCCGCCGCCGCGCTCCTCAAAGTAGTGCAGCGCCCCCGGGACCTGCTCCCTGACCGTCCGCAGGAAGTAGTTCATGAGGTCGGGATCGGCCACCTGGAACGAGTGCTGCATCGCCCGTTCGGTATCCTTGGTGAGCCCCCCCTTCTGGTCCATCTCCGCCCTGATGTCGCGGATGGCGTTATCGACGTCCTGTTCGCTCTCCCACTTCAGCACAGATATCGTTCGTGCCATTCTTTTCACCCGGCGCCGGGTATGGGGGGAGGTCCTATTTTAGATTAACCCTCTGCTGGAGAAAAAAGAGAAATTCAGGCTTCGCTCCGATCGAGGGGCACCTTTTCGGCCTTCTCACCGACGAGCGCGCTGTTCCCGGCGGGGTCCTCGAGGACGACCGTGAAGGGGAAGGCCACCTCCCGTGCGGCGGCGAGCGTCTCCTGCATCCGGAGCGCGGCGGCCAGTTCGTCGTCGCTCTCGGGGTTCGCGAGGATGGTCGCCACCGCCTGCTCGAAGCGGGAGAGGACCCCCTCGACGTTGGTGACGAACCCTTCGCAGGCGGTCCCGGGCTCGACCGCGAGCCCGAGTTCCGGGATCCGGATCGTCCCCGTCGTGCTCCGCACCACCCGGGTGGCGAGGTCGCCGGGCTCCTCGACCCGCACCGTCCACCGGACGGGGTCGTGCTCCCCGAGGATGATGGTGTCGGTGTGCCGGTAGCCGCAGGCGTCGCAGGCGATCGCGACGAGCAGGAGATCGGGGAAGTGGGGGATATCGATGCGGTGGTGCACGATCTGGATCCCGGCCCCGCACGCCGGGCAGGTTCCCGGGCTGGTCTCCCGCACTACAGGCCCCCGCCGATCTTCTCGCGGGAGACCTTGACGGACATCGGCGTGATGACGACGTACTTCTGCTCGCCGAGACCGACGATGTCGCCGTTCACGTCCTTTGCCACGTCGCGGAGGTCCTTTAAGACCCGCTCGAACGTCACCTTGTCCATCTTCAGCCGCCCGATGTCGACGATGACGATGTTGCCGTTGTAGACCTCGTCTTTGACACGGGGGGTATCCTTGAGGTCGGCGATGGTGGCGATCTTGATATACATGGATGCCGGCTCTTCTTCGGTCGCACTCTCGTAGGAGGCGAGGTCGAGCTCCATGTATTCGTCCTGATCCCTGACGGGGCTTTTACCGAGGATGCTGTCAAAGAGCTTTTTAACCATAGAAAAAATGAGGGAAGAATTTTATTTAATAGTATCTTTTGATTTCCGCGTCAGATCTCAAGATTCCAGAGATCGTCCCCGACATAGTGGAGGCTCCTGACCGACTTGCCCTTCTCCTGCCGCTCCATATCGGCGGCGTCAGAGAGCGCAACCCCGACAGCGAGCGGTTTCCCGTAGCGCTCCTCGACGACCTGCACCGGGCGCCCCTCCCGGACGTCCGGCGAGATCGATATGATCCCGGGGCGCATGATGTCCGCGCCGTTTACAACGAACCTGACCGCGCCGGCATCGACCACCACCCGCCGCTCGGGGAGCGGGTGCTCGATGAGGCCCCGCAGGGTGGGGAAAGCCCAGTCCCCGGAGGCCATCAGGAGCGGTTTTTTATCGACAAGGTAGACCTCGACGGGGGCATCCGTCTCCACCCGCTCGATCCGGTCGGACCGGAACTGTTCGGCCGACGGACCGATCTCGCCGCTAAGTCGGTCGAGAAGCCCGGCTATCTGCGTTTTCCTGATGACATGGCGTTTTTTTACGGTGAACTTCGGCATGGAACCCTGACCTCGGGGGCGGATTGCTCCCCGCAACAGTGCGGTTATATTTAAGTAGCTTCCTCACTCAAATATATTACTCCAGAAAGGACGGCACAGGGTAATCATATGACGCCAAGACCGTTGGATATTTTAGATCAGGTACTGAATCGTCAGCCCGTCATCATCAGCCTCAAAGGTGGAAGGGAGATCCGGGGGATCCTCCAGGGATACGACGTTCACATGAATCTGGTATTGGATAAGGCAGAAGAAGAAACCGGCGGCACGGCGCAGAAACTCGGCACGCTGATCGTCCGCGGCGACAACGTAATTTACATAACCCCTTCAGTTGAATGAGTAGGTGAGAGTTCATGTCAAAAGGCACACCCTCGATGGGCAAACGGCAGAAGCGCACCCATATCGCCTGCAGGCGTTGCGGCAAGATATCGTTCCACGCACAGCACAAGGTCTGTGCGTCCTGCGGGTTCGGCAGGAGCCCGAGGATCCGCAGTTACCGCTGGACGGAGAAGAAGGCAAAGGTACCGACGCATTAGAGCTGGATCATGTGTGGTATCGTTGGCATCGTCGATGCTGGCGGTGTCTCTTTTCCGCTGTACTATGCCCTGTACGCTCTCCAGCACCGGGGGCAGGAGAGCGCGGGGATCTCTACTTTTGAAGGCACGACCCTGTACACGCACAAGGCGCAGGGGCTCGTTGCCGAGGTCTTCAACAGCCACACCCTGCAGGGACTGCGGGGCAACGTCGGGATCGGCCACGTCCGCTACCCGACGACCGGGTCGAAGGTGCCGGAGAACGTCCAGCCGTTCAACTTCCGGTACCAGGGGCTCAACCTCGCGATCGCCCACAACGGCAACCTGGTCAACACGGCCGAACTCCGGGAGGAGTACGAGCGCCGGGGGCAGATCTTCTGCACGACGACCGACACCGAGATCATCGGGAACCTCATCGCCGAAGCGCTCCGGACCTCAAAAAGCATGGAGGACGCCGTCCGGCTCTGCATGCGGCGCCTGCGGGGCTCCTATGCCGCCGTCGCGCTGTTAAACGGGACCATCTACGCCTTCCGCGACCCGCTCGGCATCAAACCGCTCTGTATCGGGAGGATCGACCAGGGGTACATCGTCGCCTCGGAGAGCGTGGCGATCGATGCGCTGGACGGCACGCTCGTCCGGGACGTGCGGCCGGGAGAACTCGTCCGGATCGACGAACACGGGCTCTCCTCGATCCAGATCGCGACCGCGAACCGGCGGGCGCACTGCATCTTCGAGTACATCTACTTCGCCCGCGCCGACTCGGTCATCGACGGGACGCTGGTCTACGACGTGCGGCGCCGGATCGGGCAGAAACTCTACGAGGGCGAGATCGTCTGCCCGGTCCCCGACTCCGGGACCGCCTACGCCGCCGGCTACGCCGAACGGTCCGGCATCCCGTTTGTCGAGGGGCTGATGAAGAACCGTTACATGGGTCGGACGTTCATCATGCCGACCCAGCAGCAGCGGGAGCGGGCGGTCCGGATCAAGCTCAACACCGTCCGCAGGAACCTCAAGGACCGGCGGGTGATCCTCGTCGACGACAGCATCGTCCGGGGGACGACGTCGCGGCGGATCGTGAACATGATCCGCGAGGCGGGGGCAAAGGAGATCCACCTCCGGGTCGGCTCTCCGGCGATCATCGCCCCCTGTTACCTCGGTGTGGATATGCCCACCCGCACGGAACTGATCGCGAGCAGCAGGGACGTCGAGGCGGTCCGGGAGAGCATCGGGGCGACATCGCTCACCTACATACCGCTTGAGGACCTGATGGGCGCGATCGGGTGCGGCGAGCGCGACCTCTGCACCGGGTGCCTGACCGGGTGCTACCCGGTGGAGATCCACGGGGAGAAGAGCTGCCACTGTGCCGTGGACTACGTGGCCGGCACGCACCAGTCCAACCTCTCGACCTTCGGGAAGCAGCAGACGTCGTAGCCTGTGCAGGTGCCGGCGGGGCGCTTCCCGTTCCCGGTGGGCGGGGGGGCTCCCGGCGGTGCCCGCGCCTGCTCTCCCTTTTCGCGGCTCAATCTCGATACGCGGAGAGATCCCCCGGGGAGCCAGGTTCTGGCCGGGTCTTGCCGGTCCTTTCCTGATCTTTGCTGATCTTTCTCGATCCTTCCCGGCCCTTCCCGGCCCTTCCCGGCCCTT
>JAGVUK010000259.1 GCA_019136335.1 Methanomicrobiales archaeon | reverse complement strand
GGCCGCTCACGGATACGCTCCTGCACGAGGACTGGCGCGTGGGGCGTGTTGTCGTGCGGGCGCTCGGCATGATGGGCGAGGCGGCGGTCGATCCCCTCCTCTGCGTCCTTGAGATGGGGGACGATGCGGCCCGGAAAGGTGCGGTGGCGGCCCTCGTCCTGATCGGCGAGCCGGCGGGAAGGCTGCTCCCCGGCGCACTTGCCGCCGGGCATTTCCGCGTCCGTGCCGGGGCCGCGGACGCCCTCGACCGCCTGGACTGGTCGCCGAGCCCGGGGGAGGAGACGGCCCTCTACCGGGCCCGCTCGCGGTCGAGCCGCTGGTGCAGGTGCTCGACGACCGCGACGACAGCGTCCGGCGGCGGGCGGCAAAGGCCCTCGGCGAGGTGCGCGACCCCCGCGCGGTCCCCGCCCTCATGGCCCTCCTCCATGACGACTTCTACAGCATCCGGCGGGAGGCCGCCGCGGCGCTTGTTGCGATAGGGGCCCCGGCCATGGGGGCGGTCATATCCGCCCTCGGGGACCGGGACGGCGACGTCAGGAAACGGGCGGCGGACGTGCTCGCCGAGATCGGGGACGCACGGGCGATCGAGCCTCTCAGGGGCATCTTCAGCGATGAGGACTGGTACGTCCGGAAGGCGGCGGAGGGCGCGGTGGAGAAGATCCGAGGGCGGACCGGAGAGAGCCGGTAGCGGACCGGAGTGCCTGATGCATCGATTCCGGGTTACCGGCGGTGAACCGGGATGTGACTTTCCGGAATGAGCAGGCCGGGTATCACTCCTGCAACGATTCTCAATTACCGGCACGCTCAACGGAGGAGAGTATCGATCTTTTTTCACACTATCCGGGGGGGTGCATCCCGGGAGACGGCTTTTCCCCGGTATCGCCACGTACTGCCCCCTCCGGGGGGCGGGGCTTTGAGGAGGAACGTACGGGGACCCACCTGCGGGGCGGGGGAGACCCTCTCCCCGGTCCCCACTCCCCGTGGCGATACCCCCACGGTCCACTACTGCACGGGGGACCCCGGGATCGAACCGGCAGTAGCAGGTCCTTCTCTGCCCGCCCCTCCGGGAAACCGCCGCCAGCACCATCCCCTGGCACGGCTTTCCACTGGATATCGCCATGCGCTGCCCCCGCCCCAGGGGGCGGGGGAGGAGGCCGAAGGCCGGGCAGGGTGGGGGTTGCCGGAGAGGAACTTTCAGGTACCATTTTGCCCGGGGAGGGGGTCTCCCCCTCCCCGGTCCCCTCCCCCCGTGGCGATAGCCACCACGGTCCAGTGTACCGGGACAAGCCTGGAAAATCGGATTCTGGCTCTCTCCTCCCCCGGGAAACCGCTGCCAGCACTATTCTTGCGGAGGGGGCGGGGGAGGAGCGCGCAGCGCGGGCGGGGTGGGGGGGCGAAGGGGAGCGCTCCGTCTGGGATGGAACGAAGGCCAGATAGGGTCTGTTCATCTGGAATCGATGCACTACATCCACTCGTACCGCCGGAGGTACTCCTGGATCTTCCTCGAATCGATCCAGCCCTGGTCGAGCTGTCGGATATACCCGTTGATCCGCCCGACCTCCTGCTGGATCCTCCGGGTCGCCTGCTCGTCCTCAAGCAGGCACGCTGTGCCGAGGATCACCTGAAGCGGCTGCCGGATGTGGTCGCCGAGGATCGCGAACTGTTCGATGTTCTGCCTGATCCGGTCGAACGCCTCCTGCCGGACCCGTTCGAGTTCCCGCTCGCGGGTGATGTCGTGGGATATGACCGCCACCCTCCGTCCGTCCTCCCGGCCGCCCGGGACCGGGAAGAGGACGTTTTCGAGGATCCGCCCATCACGCTCGTCGACGTGCCGGAGAGGGCTCCCCGCGATGAGGGCCTGTGCTGTAAGCTCCCGTCGTTTCACCGCCAGTTCCGGTGGGAGGAGGTCGTAGGCGCATGTCCCGAGGATTTCCCCGACGGTCTTTTCGAATCGTGCCGCCATCACCTCGTTCAGGGCGAGGAGGGTCCCGTCGTGATCGATGAGCATGGCCGCATCGGGCGTGGCGTCGAGGAGCGCCCGGAACTGCTCCTCTGCCCGCCGCCGCCCGGTGACATCGTGGATGATGGAGTGCAGGAGCACCCGCCCGCGGATGACGACGCAGCCGCTGAAGACGTCCACATCACGGCACCGGCCGTCCGCCAGCCGGTGCAGGAACGAGAAATGCTGTTCTTCGCTGGTCACCGCCTTCTGCATATCCCGGAGCAGCTCTTCCTCCCCGAGGGCGTTGATATCGGCGATCCGCATCGCGGTGAGGGTCTCGAGCGGGTAGCCGTAGTAGGCGCTCGCCGCCGGGTTCGCATCGACGATGGCGCTGGTCTCCGGGTCGACGATCAGCATGACCGCGTGGCTCGTGGAGAAGATGCTCCGGAACCGGTCTTCGCTCTCCGCGAGGTCCTCTTCGGCCTGCACCCGGTCGGTGATATCGGTGATGTACCCCTCGACCGCCGTGGCGGCCCCGCCCCCGGAGCCGGGAGTGCCCCGACCCTGCTCCCGGACCCATCTCTCCGCGCCGGACGCGGCGATCAGGCGGTAGACCAACTGGAAGGGCCTCCCCTCCGCGAGCCCGGAAACCACCTCTTCCCGGACCCTCCGGCGGTCGCCGGGGTGGATGAGGTCGCCGTAGGCGATCCGCCGGTTGCCGACGATCTCCTCAGGGGTGTAGCCGGTGAGACTGAGCGCCCCCTCGCTCACGAACTCCATCGTCCGCCCGGGGTCGGGCCTGCACCGGTAGGCCATACCCGGGAGGTTGCTCATCAGGGTGGCGAGGTGCCGTTCGCTCCTCGCGAGCGCCTCGATCGTCTGCCGCAGGCAGGTGGCGTCCTCCGGGCAGAAGAGGTCGGAATCCGTGCTCCTGGCGTTGGGAACCGGGGGGAGGCCGGGATCCTCCGGGTTGCCGACCCGGGTGGAGGGGAGGTCGCAGTCCCGGGCAAAGGCGGCCAGGGGTGCCTCCCCGGGGGCGTACCGGATGAGGCCGGCGCCGCCCTCCCCGGTGTCATGGAAGACAAGGAGCCGGAGCGCGGGCGTGACGGCGTCGACCGTGCTGACTGAGATGGATACCCTCCGGGCGCCGGTCCCGGGAACCCGGACATCGAGCGTGACCGGCGAAGGGCACGATCCATCCCGGAGAAGGGCGACGACCTCTCCGGGAGACTCGCCCTCTGTGAGCAGCGGCCCAAGATACCTCCGGATGGCCCCGGGAGCATCCGCTCCGAGGAGCTCTTCCTGTGTCGCGCAGAAGAGGGCCTGTAACTGCGCGTTGGCCTGGATGATCGTCAGGTCGGCGTCGACGATGAGGATCCCGTCACCCTGCGCCAGAGCAGATGGCAGGGCCTTACGCCTACCCGGGGGTATCGCCGGAGTCATGGATGAAACGGTCCTGCGGTTCGACTTGAGGATCTCTTCCGCTGAAGGATAAGTACTTTTACCAATCAGCGCATCCCGGTCCGGGGGCGGGCGTATGCCGGGGCCTCCCGCCCCGTCACCGCAGCCGGCAGGCCTCCTCGTAGGACTTCCTGCACTCCGGGCAGAGCGTCCGGGCTTTTCTCAGGTCCGGGAACGTCTCTTCGGTGATCTCGTCGCAGGCCGCTCCGCATATCTCGCACCAGTACTCTTTCGTCTCTTCTTTCCCCTCGCCTTTCCTGTCACGTTTCATATGATCTCCCTCTGCGCGCCCGGTTGCCCGGGACCGGGCGGGTTACTGCTCTTCTCCATCCGGCATATGCTTTCCCCTGGATCACCGCCACTCCACCCCGGCAAGATCGAGCCCCATCTCCCAGAACCGTTCCTGCACATCCGCGTCGAGAGCAAGTGACGACGGCCGGGTCCACCGGGTCGCCTCGAAGTACCTGCCGCTCACCTTCCCGGCATCCGGGGAGGTGGCGAGATGCACCTCCACCGCCGCCCCCTGCTCCGGTGGTGCGCCGCCGTCCCGCCCGCCGGTATAGGCGCGGAGGAGTTTGGTATCGATCACCCCCGGGTGGAGAGAGTTCGCCGTCACCCCCGTCCCGTCGAGGGTGCGGGCAAGCCGGGCGTTGAAGGCGACGACCCCGAGTTTTGACGTTGCGTAGGCGTCGTAGGCGTCGTAGTCCTCAAAACCTGGGAGATTCTCCCAATCGACCGCCCGCACGCTCCGGTGGGCGATCGACGCGACGTTGACGACCCGCGCCGGGGCGCTCTTTGACAGGAGCGGGAGGAGGTCGTGGGTGAGCAGGAGCACTGCAAGGTAGTTCACGGCGAACGTCATCTCGATCCCGCCGGGGGCAACGCGCCGCTCCGGCATGAAGACCCCGGCGTTGTTGATGAGCACGTCGAGCCGGTCGCACGCCCCGGCGACCTCCTCTGCAAGGTCCTGGACCCGGTCCTGCATCGAGAGATCCGCGATGAAGAGAGCTGGCTGTTCGGAACCGGCGACCGTCTCCAGTTCCTCGAGGACGGCACGCCCTTTCGCCCGGTTCTATTTGAATGTTGTGTGCCGGGGCGGCGAGCCGGTGCACCATCCACGCCGGAAACGGCAGCGGCCGGGCACGGGGCCTGTGCCCTGCACCACCGCCCTCTTTTCGGGATAGATGGAGGGCAGGCATGGGCTCTCCCGGTTCAGGCCGGGTGCGCCCCTCCCACCGGTTCGGCGTCGCTCACCGCTTTCCTGTCCGGTCCCGGGGGTTCTTGCACCCGGGAGAGCCCCGGTTCCCGGTTCCTGGTGCGAGATAAATCAAAAAGGTGATATCCTGCACCACAGAACTGTACATATGGTGCGATACTCGGTCACGATGGACGATGACCTTGTGAAGACGATCGACAAAATGTGCGACTCTCTCGGGATGTCCCGGTCCGAATGGCTCAACAAACTCTGTACGGCCCACCTGAGTGGTGCACCGGGTAACGGCGGCGTGCAGAGCGCGACCCCGGCGGCGATGCCGCCCCTGAATGCCCCCGGCCCCAATATGGCCGATTACGAGGCCGCCTGCGCCAGTTTCAGGATCGATGTTCCCGAGTACTTCAACTTCGGGTACGACGTGATCGACCGGTGGGCCGGGACCGACCGGAACAAACTGGCGATGATCTGGGTGGACCAGCAGGGGAACGAGAAGAAGTACTCCTTCCGTGACCTCCGGAACCTCTCCAACGGCGCCGCGAACATCCTCCTGAAGTACGGCGTCAAGAAGGGCGACCGGGTCATGCTGATGCTCCCGAGGATACCGGAATGGTGGATCTTCGCCATCGCGCTCGTCAAACTTGGGGCGGTCTTCTGCCCCTGCCCGACGATGCTGACCCCAAAGGACATCAAATACCGTATACGAGCCGGGAAGTTCAGGATGATCATCACCGACACCGAGAACGCAGAGAAGGTCGACGAGGTCGCCGACGCCTGCCCGCTGCTTGAGACCCTCTTCCTCGCGGACGGGGAGCGTGACGGTTGGGCGAGTTACCCGCACGAGCTCGAGTACCCTGCACCGGTATCGCACCACACGGTCAGCATGCCGGTCGCGAAGAAGACGAAGTCGACCGACCCGATGCTGATCTACTTCACCTCGGGCACCACCGGCGAGCCCAAGATGGTGCTGCACAGCCAGAGCTACCCACTCGGGCATATCATAACTGCCTCACTCTGGCAGGACCTCACACAAAACGACCTTCACCTGACCTTCTCGGATACCGGGTGGGCGAAGTG
Source organism: Methanomicrobiales archaeon (assembly GCA_019136335.1). Classification (GTDB taxonomy): domain Archaea; phylum Halobacteriota; class Methanomicrobia; order Methanomicrobiales; family Methanoculleaceae; genus Methanoculleus. The sequence goes on along the minus strand of JAGVUK010000259.1, from coordinate 8,272 downwards.
CGCCTGGGGCAAGATCTTTGGCCAGTGGATCGCCGGCGCCTGCATCTTTGTCTACGATATCCGGGGAAAGTTCAGCGCGACTGAGCTCCTCCCACTGATAGAGAGGTACGAGGTGACCACGTTCTGTGCGCCGCCGACGGTCTACCGGATGCTGATCCTTGCCGACCTCGATAAGTTCGACTTCCGGGACCTCCGGCACTGCTGCAGTGCCGGCGAACCGCTCAACCCCGAGGTGATCCGGGTCTGGCAGGACGGCACCGGGCAGCCCATCTACGAGGGGTATGGCCAGACGGAGACCGTCTGCTGCATCGCCACGTTCCCCTGCATGCAGCATAAGCCCGGTTCCATGGGAAGACCCGTTCCGGGCTGGCATATCGAACTCCACGACGACGACGGAAACCCGGTCAGCGTCGGGGAGGAGGGAAGGATTGCCGTCAGCCTCAACCCCCGGCCGGTCGGGCTCTTCGTGGAGTACCTGGATAACCCTGAAGCGAACCGCGAGTCGTTCCAGAACGGGTTCTACTACACCGGCGACAAGGCATGCATGGACGAGGACGGCTACTTCTGGTTCATCGGGCGCAACGATGACGTCATCAAGTCGTCCGGTTACCGGATCGGGCCGTTCGAGGTGGAGAGCGCGCTCATGGAGCACCCGGCCGTCCAGGAGGCGGCGGTCGTCGGGTCGCCCGACCTCATCCGGGGGATGGTGGTCAAGGCCTTCCTCGTGCTAAAGCCCGGCTACCAGCCCTCCGAATCACTGGTCAGGGAGATCCAGGCTCATGTCCGGAACACCACCGCCCCATACAAGTATCCAAGGTCGATCGAGTTTGTCCCCGAGCTCCCAAAGACCATATCCGGAAAGATCCAGCGCAACATCCTGCGGGATCAGGAGCTGCGCAAGCACGCCAACGGGAACTGATCCACCCGTTCTTTTTTACCGCGCGGGGGCGCTCCGGCGGGAGGCGCCGCCGACGCACGCAAAGACCGTGATGACCGCTTTTCTCCCTCCCCCGGGGGAGATACCCGTATGCCGCTCTCCGGCATTCCCCGCCCCGCCCGCGCTTCGCGCTCCTCCCCCGCCCCCTCGGGGGCGGGGGCAGTGCGTGGCGATATCCGGGAACAGCCGTGCCCGGGATACGCCTGTGGTGTGCTGTTTCAGGCCGGACAGCAGACCGGACCCGTTATCTCCAGGCCTATCTCCGGATACTGGACCGTGGTGGATATCGCCATTGGGGGGAGGGGGCCGGAGAGGGGCCTCCTCTCCACGCGGGGGATACGCCGTGTGCCGCTCTCCGGCATCCCCCACCCCGCCCGGCCTTCGGCCTCCTCCCCCGCCCCGAGGGGCGGGGGCAGTGCTCGCGATAGCCGGTGGGCAGCCGTGCCCGGTTCCTTCTGGGCATGTCCCCATATAGTGAACCGTGGTGGATATCGCCGTTGGGGGAGGGAACCGGGGACGAGGCAGCCCCTCTCCCCGCGGGCAGCCCCTCTCCCCGCGGCCCCGGCCCCGGTCAGCAGATGAGTTCTATGAAGTTCTCAAGGATGAGAAGACCGACCGCACCGCTCTTTTCGGGGTGGAACTGGACGCCGTAGGTGAGTCTGTTCCTGACGGCGGAGGCAAAGGGGCGGATGTAGGTGGTGCTCGCGAGCGTATGCTCCGGCGCGGCCTCCGCGTAGTAGGAGTGGACGAAGTAGACGTACTCCTCTGTGCGGAGCCTGTCAAAGAGGGGAGTCTCCTGCCCGACCCGGATGGTGTTCCACCCCATGTGGGGGACCTTCTCCCCGGCGGAGGGGACGAACCGCTTCACGTCCCCCGGCACGAGGCCGAGCCCCCGGTGGACGCCGTGCTCTTCGCTTGAATCCATGAGCATCTGCATCCCGAGGCAGATGCCGAGGAGCGGCGTACCGCCGGCGGCGGCACGGACGGTGCGCTCAAGACCCCCGAGCATCTCCATCCCCTCGCGGAACGCCCCCACACCGGGGAGGACGATGCCGTCCGCCGCCGCGATCGTCTCCGGGTCCGCTGTGATCGTCGCGGCCGCTCCCGCCCGTTCGAGCCCCCGGAGGACGCTCCGGAGGTTGCCGAGCCCGTAATCAATTATAACTATCCTCTTCTTCATCGGCGTCTCCCCGCTTCCGCCACAACCCACGCTCGACCCAGTCATGGGAGAGGCCCTGCTTCTCCCGCCACCCGGCAAGTTTTGCAAGCCACATCTCCCAGAGGTCGGGGCAGGCGTCCCTGATGATCGCAAACGTCGCAAGGTCGCTTGAAGGGCACATGAAACACCCGATGCGGTCGAGCCCGCGCTCGTAGAGGCGGTTGTAGGGCGCCTTCTCGCGGAAGATGTAGAGCCAGACGTGCATCGCAGTCCAGTGCTGGATGGGGGCCGCCGAGAGTTGCTGCGGGACATGGGCGTTCCGCCAGACCCGCCTGCTCTGCATCCTCCGCACCGACTCGTACTTCCGCTGCCCGATAAACGAGAGGCACTCTCCAAAGTGCTCATCGATCAGGCGGCCGACGGGGCGGAGTTTGCAGACCCGGCAGCACCAGCGGTTGTCGACGGCTGGCGGGCCGTTCTTCTCAAACTCACTCCAGAACGCCTCCTCGTCGCATACCCGGAGGATGTCGAGCCCGTAGCGTTCCGCCACAGTATCCACGTTCTGATACGTCTCCGGGAACTCAAGCCCCGTATCGGCAAAGAGGAGCGGCACCGGGCCGAGCGCTTTTAAGACGACGAGCAGGGTTGCGAGGCTGTCTTTCCCGCCCGAGTAGGAGACCGTGGGCGCCCTGGGGTTCTTCTCCGCCACGTCCCGGACGAACCGGATGCTTGCAGCCTCGTATTCCGCAAGGACGAGTTCGTTCGCCGTGACGGTGTCCTCCCACGTCGCCTTGCCCGGGACACAGACCGACGGGACGTTCCTGCGCGTCCGGACGATGAGCCCCCGCTCCATCGTCGCGGCGGTGGCGGCGTCGACCCTGGCCCTGCCGACGCCGATGCATTCGCCGGTCTTCGTCAGGACAAAGACCTCATCGCCTTCGGCGACGGCGGGGTCGATCGAGAGGAGGCCGGGTGCGAGGACACTTGCTCCCCCGTCGCGGATGGAGGGGACCGCCCCGTCGTCGACGACGACGTAGCGCTTCGTCGGCCGCAGGAAGACAGCGGCGTTCGGGCGCGGGAGGGGCTCCCAGCGCCGCTCTCCGGGGATGTAACGGACTGCGCCCACGACCGCGCCGCCAAGGACGATCTCGTCCATGCGGTCATCGGCGGGGACCTTGTTGAGGAGTGCAAGATGCCCTTCCGGTATCAGCGGCGCTCCGAAGTGCTCGCAGAATATACGGTTGACCCGCTCGATGTCGTCCGGGAACGCGGGGCGGGCGTCTCCCGGCGGGGTGACGGCTACCGGGCGGGCCGGGGCGCCGCAGGCGCAGGTTCCAGAGAGCACCGGGGCATGGCAGGCGTCGCACCAGCGAAGCGGGATCTTTCCGAGGTAGAGGCGAGGCATTCTTATACCCGTTGGGGAGAAATGGATAAATATCTTGGCGCGTTCCCGGCGATACCCGTGATATTCCCCGGGAGAGGATCCCCTGCCGGGGTCTTCCGGCGGCGGCCCTTTACCAGGATGGCAGTCGCCTCTCTTTCACGGCGGTCTCTCTCTACCGGCTCCGGAAGATGTAATGCCCGGTGGGTATCCCGTCTCCTGGAAATGCGGCCCTCCGCCGGCACCGGGATGCTAATACATACCATTAAATATATCCTCTGTCTCATAACATTATCATGTTCAATCATGTAGAATTGCATTCGCAGCCCCGTTCTCGGCCTGTATGCGATTCTGCCTGATGAAAGGAGAGATACCGTATGTACCGGGTGATGTTCACGACCCCCCTCCCGCCGGCCGTTAAGGTCGCAGGTGCAGTTTCTGGCTTTCCCTTCGCGACGACCGGTTATCCGGCCACGCAGAAAGCCACAACTACCGGAAGGCCGGGTCCGCGTGCCGGGTTGCCCGCGGAGCCTGAACCTTCGGTTCGTCCTGCACGGAAGGCTGCTCCCGTGAAGCGCCCGGCGGCCGGTTTTCCGGCCGCATCTCCCGCATCCGGCCTGCTCTCCGGACACGACGCCTGGAGTGAACCGCATGCATGAGGGCAGAATTGCCGCTCTAGCCCTCGGAGCCGTCTTCGCTCTGGCGATCGGGCTCTATGCGGCGGGTGGCCGCCTCGTACCCGGGGGGGCGCTTCTTTGGGGTGCGACGATTGCGATCGGGGCCGTCCTGCCGTTCTTCACATCGGGCACGGAAGTGCCGCCGGTGCGGGCCGCGCGAAGACCGATGCGGAAGACCGAGATCCTCGGGCTGCTCATCTTCATCCTCATGGCGGTCGTCATGCTCGCGGCCGGTGCCGCGCTCTTCTGCGACTGGCTCGCCGAACCCGGTTCGGCCCCTGTGGGAACGCCGATCGAGATCAGCCCGGTGTCAGGGGAGTTCGGAGCTCTCGGCACGATCCCGGTCCTGGCCCTCATGGTCGGCGTCGAGGTGGTGGGGGGGTTCGCCCTGATCGCGCTCTACATGCTATCCGCCGTCGGGCGAGAGAGGTAGGTTCCTCCCCGCTCCGGCGCCCGATTTTCTCCGGTTCCACGTTGCAGCGATCCTTTGGTGCGAGCGGCGATCACCCCCCGGCCGGACGGTTGCAAATAACGCTTAATTTCACCTGATTTATGGAAAATGTGGCCGAACAAGCGTAAAATATATATCCGGACCGGTTAACATCAGATATATCCCACCTCGGGAGGGAGGTGTGTCATTCATGGCAAAGGATAAGAAACCCCAGGAGAAGAAACCCCAGGAGAAGAAGCCCCAGGACAAGGCTAAGAAGAACTAACCTTCAACCTCTCCTATCCTCTTTTTTCCGGCCGAACCTCCGGTCCAGAATACCGATCGCTCCCTTACACCTCCGGTGTGTAGCGGCAGGTCCCCGGTCTCTGGCCCGCAGGGATGCACCGGTTGGCTCCATTCACCCTCTGCGGATCCGCAAAAGTTCGGTCGTGCGTTGATCCCGAACCGTCGGGCCGCATTAGCATTCGTCCTCACCCCGATAGGGTGGGTGCCGGATCTGGATCTTCCCTCCGGGGCAATGCCCGGGACGCTCTCCGCCGGGAAAAAAGGGTTCTGGGGCGGCGTTTCTCAGGACGGTGCTGGCCCCGGAGGTCCCGCTCACTTCCCGATCCGCACCGTCCGGCGGGAGATGCCCGACAGGGCCCCCTCGCCGGATCGGGGGAAGGTTCCGCGGGTGGTCGACCTGACGTCCTCGACGGTGCAGAACGCATGGGGGTTCATCTCTTCGACCATCCGGGTGATCGGGAGAAGGTCACACCGCCGCACTACGGAGTAGAAGATGGTGCACGGTCCATGGAGCCCCTCCGCGGCAACGACCGTGACGCCGTAGCCGGTGCCCCTGATGGCGTCGATGAGGGCGTGGTCTTCTTCTGAGGTGATCACCCGGAGCACGCAGACCCCCATGGCGAGCCTCTCCTCAAGGAGGATACCGGCATAGTTCCCGGCGGCAAAACCGGCCCCGTAGGAGATGAGGTAGACCGGATTGGTGAACTCGTTGACGACGAGGCCGAGCGAGACGATCCAGAAGATGATCTCGATGAAAGCGATTACGGGGACGATGAGGCGGCCGCCCCGGGCGAGGAGTATGATCCTGAGAGTCTCGAGGCTGACGTCGATCACCCGGGCCCCGAAGACAAGGAGCGGGATGAGGACCGGGGTGAGGGCGCCGGCAGAGAGAAAGTCCATATGGGAGAGTCGCCCGGCCGGGTATAAGAGGGTGCAGTCACGGGCCGGCGAAGGCCCCGGATCTGCGCGACGTACGAGACCGGGCGCCGGAGCCCGCCCCCCTCCGGACCGTGAGCGCGCATCCCCGGTTCGCCGCGCGACCCGGGTAAAAGAGTCTTACCCCTCCGCCGCAGGGCGGAAGAGGGAGGATACCTCCGGGTTCCCGGGCCCGGCCTCGATGAGGATGCAGAGGTCCCCGGCCTCGATCGACGTCCCGCCATCCGGCCCGGCGAGCGTCTCCGCGCCTCTCCTGATCGCGAGCACCGTCACCGCGTACCTCCGCCGCAGGTCGGTCTCGGCAAGGGTCTTCCCGGCGACCGGGGCGCCCTCCTCCACCCGGACGATCGATATCTCGGCGTCGTCCAGGTGCAGCCCTATGTCCTGGAGCGACGGCACCTGCCCTGAGGCCTGCCGGAGCATCTCGTAGTTCCCGGTCCGCATCGAAGCGACGAGCCCGTCGATATCGCTCTTCTGCACCGGGTACCTGACCAGGACCCGTGCAAGCACTTTTGCTGCGGTCTCGAACTCTTCGCAGACGACGTCGTTTGCTCCGATCGCGTAGAGGGCGAGGGAATCCTCCATGTACCGGGTCCGGGTGATGATCGCGCAGTCCGGGTTCATCTTCCGTGCAATCGCCGTCACCTGGCGCGCCGTGGCCGCGTTCGGGATGGTGACGACCACCACGCGGGCGCGTTCGACCCCCGCGTGGGCAAGAACCCCCTCGTTTATGGCATCGCCAAAGAAGATCGGTTCACCAATCTTGCGCCCCTCCCGCACTGTCTTCGGGTTGAGATCGACGGCCATGTAGGGAACTCCGGTGCTCCGTGCCGCTTCGGCGACGTGCCGCCCCATCGGCCCGAACCCGATGATGATGATATGCCCCTCTTTGGGCCCGTTTGCGGGGGCTACCTTCAGGGGCGCGTCTCTTGCCCTGAGCCATGCCGGCAGGGGAAGGCGGCGGACGACGGCGGTCGCCTGCGGCGCCGACGCGATGACGAACGGGGCGACCGCCATCGTCCCGACCGACACCGCGAGGAAGATCTGTTCAAGGTCGGGGCCCAGAAGCCCGTACTCGATCCCGGTCCTCGAGAGGATGAACGCGAACTCGCCGATCTGGCCGATGGCAAGCCCGGTGAGGACGGCGGTCCGGAGGGAGACCCCTGCAGGGAGGACGGCAACGGCCCCGATGATCGCCTTGAGGACGATGACGCCGATGATGATCGCGACGATCAGGAGCGCATGGGCCGCGAAGAACCCGGTATTGAGGAGCATCCCCATCGAGACGAAGAAGAAACTGGTGAAGATGTCGCGGAAGGGGATGACGGTCGAGAGGGCCGCGTTGCTGTACTCGGACTCGGATATGATCAGGCCGGCAAGGAAGGCCCCGAGGGCGAGGGAGAGGCCGGCCCGTGAGGTGAGCCATGCCGTCCCGAGGCAGAGGGAGATGACGGTGATCATGAAGAGTTCCCGGCTCCGGAGGCTTGCGACCCGGTAGAGGAGGCGGGGGACGACCCAGAGGGCGCTTGCTGTGACGGCGCCGAGGAGGACGAGGCCGAGAGCGAAGTTAATGAGCGACGGGACGACCCCGGCCGATCCCATGCCGCCGAGCATGGGGACGAGGAGGATCATCGGCACGGTGCTCAGGTCCTGGAGGACCGATATCCCGAGCGCGAGCCGCACCGGCGGCGTGTCCACCTCCCCCCGGTGCTGGAAGACGGTCAGCATCACGGTGGTGCTCGTGTGGGCAAGCAGCATCCCAAAGAAGATCGCTTCCGGCGGCGCGAGGCCGAAGGCCGATGCGATGACCGCGACGACGCCGATCGTCAGGCCTATCTGGAGCACCCCGCCGGTGAGCATCCCTTTCTTCATGTCAAGGAGGCTCTTCAAGGAGAGTTCCATCCCTATGGTGAAGAGGAGGAAGATGATACCGAGCTCCGCGAGGATCTCGACATCGGCCCGGTTCGTGATGAGGCCGAGGCCGTAAGGCCCGGCAATGATACCGGTGAGGAAGAACGCCACGATCCCGGGCATCTTCATCCGGTAGCAGAGGTTCCTGGCTGTCACATCCGGCGGGTCGCCCCACGTCAGGGTGCCGGGCGTGCGGCACCGGCGCTCTCGGGGAGTGCACCCGGCCGGTGAAATACAGAAAAATGTTGCCCTTCCTCTCTGATAAAACCTGATGAGGTATAGCCTCATGCAATACGCACGAACCCGGATTTTCCCCGGGATTACCACGGCGGATCTGGCTCTGCCGGTGAACTCCGGCGGGATGTTCCCTCCCGGTCCGGTCCGGCTACGCCCGCTCCCCCGCCGCCTCGCAAAAGACCTTGTCGTAGACGCGAGCGCTCTTCTCCCAGGTAAAGAGGTCCCGCACCCTCCTCGGCCCGTTCTGCGCCATCAGCCGGTAAAGGTCCGGGTCGCCGAGCACCCGCACGATGGCGCC
>JAGVUK010000295.1 GCA_019136335.1 Methanomicrobiales archaeon | reverse complement strand
GGGAGGGCTCTCGGCCTGAACGACGACCTGATCGAGGCGATAGCCCTCGGCCACGACATCGGCCACGTGCCTTTCGGCCATCTCGGGGAGGAGATCCTCGACGAACTCTGCAGGGAGCACGGGATCGGGGGGTTCAGGCATAACGTCCAGAGCGTCCGGTTCCTCGATACCGTCGAGGACTGCGACCTCACGGTGCAGGTGCTCGACGGGATCCTCTGCCACAACGGCGAAGCTCACGATCGAAGCCTCACAATTGAAGGCGAGGCCGACTGGGGCTCGTTTGAGGAGAAACAGAAGAAGATCGAGGAAGGAGGCGACGCGCTCCCCTGCACCGCCGAGGGATGCGTCGTCAGGTGTGCCGACAGTATCTCCTACCTCGGCCGCGACCTCGCGGACGCCCTCGAGGTCGAGGTCATCGATGAGCGGGACCTTGAGGAATTCCCGGAGATCTGCATGGACCTCTTCGGCATCACCGGGAAGGAGGCATTCTGCGACATCAACCGGCGAGTGCTTGATGTCCTCATCAGGGACATCATCGCGACGAGTTATGACGCCGAAAGCATTGCGTTCTCCGCGGAGGCATCGGCATGCGTCGCGGCCTTCAGGGACTTCAACATGCAGCACATCTACGAAAACCCGGAGCTCCGGAAGAACCGGGAGAAGATCCGGTCCATGTTCTGCTACCTCTTCGACCGCACCCTTGAGGATATCGGGGAGGAACGCGAGGTTTCGCCGGTCTATGAAGAACTGATCAATGCACCGTGGGCGTCCCGGCGGTATATCAATGCCGCCGCACCGGCGGAACTTGCGCGGGACTTCATCGCCGGGATGACGGACCGCTACTTCGAGCGGGTCTTCCGGCAGTACATCCTCCCTGAGCGGGTGCAGTCAAGATACCGCGGGTAAACCCCCCGCAGTCGGCGGTTGAAGGGGGTTCATCCCCCATTATCTTCTGGATCCACCCAGCAATTCTGCTTTGGGCCTTTGAATGTAACCCGATGGTTCCTATACATTCATATGCCGCTATAGGGCAATGCATACTGATGAACAGACACATCCTCATTCTCGGCCTGGCTGCGGTTCTTGTCCTGACAACCGGGTGTATGGGGCTTGGTGGCCCGAACGCTAAGATTGTGGAGGACTCTGCAACCAAAGATATCAGCCTCTCCAAAGGGCTTGTGTATAATGTGAACGCGGTGATACAGAACGACGGGCGTGACGGTGACATCACCGTGACGGCGAAACTGATCGATGAGGAGAAGGGGTTTGTCCGGGATCAGGTCTCGACGGTGGTCTTCATCCCCTCAGGGGAGACAAAGAAGGTCAGCCTCACGCTTGATGGGGATGTTGCCCGGACGTATAGGTACAGCATTGAAGTGAGCTGACCCAACGTATATGGCAGGAGGGGATCTCTTCTCCGGAGAGAACCCCCAGCCTCGGGGAGCAGGAGATCAAACCGTCCCTCCTCGCTACGATGAGACTGAGGCATATCATAGCCATTTTTAACACCTCGCCCAAATGGAGAGTATGGAACTGCTCCCCGGGATCTACGAACAGATTATCAGCGAATACCTCGCATCCAAGCTCACCGGCCCCGAGAAAGAAGGGCGGGTCCTGAAAGATCCACTCAAGCATTTTGACCCTCAGATAGTCCTCTCACGATATTTCTCTCGGATCCTCAGAGTGGCCCTCCAGTCTGCCGATGAGCAGCGCGTCCCGCTGGAAGAGCAGGTCCAGACCTGCAACCGCCTCATCGAGCACCTTGCCAATGATCTCAAGGATCCGACCCTTGAGTTGTGTACGATCACGCCCGGCGCAGAGGTTCTGCTCGAACTTGTGGAGCGTGGCAACCTTTCCCCAGTAAAGAGTACTATATCCGCCCGCCCTGAGACCTCTATCGCACAGAGCAGCCTCTTCACCGGATCCCCAAAAGAGCCCGGGCTCATGGATGAACTCAGGAGGGAGATCAGAACCGCCGACCGTGTCGACCTCCTCATCTCATTCATCAAGTGGAGCGGGCTTCGGCTGATATTCAATGACCTGAAAGAGTTTATCAAGCGAGGCCAGCTCCGGGTGATCACGACCTCCTACACCGGTGCGACCGACATAAAGGCTGTCGAGGCCCTTGCAGACCTCCCGAACACCACTGTCAAGATATCCTACGACACCGATAGGACCCGGCTCCACGCGAAGACCTATACATTCCACAGGAGCACCGGCTTCTCCACCTCCTATATCGGATCATCAAACCTCTCGAACCCCGCGATAACGAGCGGCCTTGAGTGGAACGTCAAGATCACCGAGCAGGATTCATACGACATCATCAGAAAGATCAACGAGACGTTTGAGACCTACTGGAACGACCCTGAGTTTGTCGCGTACCAACCCGAGAGCCGGGAAAGATTACAGCGTGCTCTCTCTAAGGAGAGGAGGAGCGAGATAGACATTCGCCCGGTCTTCGATATCAGGCCTTACTATTACCAGAAGGAGATCCTCGATCAACTAAAAGTAGAGCGGGAGGTGCACAACAACTACAAAAACCTCATTGTCGCCGCCACCGGGACCGGGAAGACGGTCATATCAGCGTTTGACTACAAAAGCCTCATCAAGAGACCAGGGGAGTACCCCCGGCTGCTCTTCGTCGCTCACCGTGAGGAGATCCTGAAACAGAGCATCCAGGTCTTCCGGGGGATCCTCAGGGACCCAAACTTCGGGGACCTCATGGTCGGAGGGAGCGAGCCTGCGCAGGTTGAGCATCTCTTCACCTCAATTCAGAGCCTGAACAGCAAGAATCTCCCAGATATCACGCCCGCAGACTACTACCATATGATCATCGTCGACGAGTTCCACCACGCCGCTGCGCCCTCATACCAGAGGCTTCTTGCGCACTACAACCCAAAGATCCTGCTTGGCCTCACCGCGACACCGGAACGGATGGACGGACTTAATATTCTCGAGTATTTTAACGACAAGGTCACCGCCGAGATACGGCTTCCTGAGGCGATTAATAGGAAACTGCTCGCACCGTTCCACTACTTTGGTGTCACTGATGTCGTGGACCTTGATTCTGTGGCGTGGAGGCGGGGAGCCTACGACCCTATTGAGCTCTCCAGGGTTTATACCGGAAACAGAGAGCGGGTTGACCGGATCGTCCGTGCCGTGCGGGACTACACTACTGATATCCGTGATATCATTGGGCTTGGGTTTTGTGTATCCGTGGAGCATGCAGAGTATATGGCCGCATCGTTTCAGGAAGCAGGCATTCCGGCGGCCTGCCTTCATGCCGAAAGTTCCCGGGAAGAGCGTTCCACTATCCAGAGGCGGCTGGTTACACGGGAGATCCACTTCATCTTCGTCGTCGACCTCTACAACGAAGGCGTTGATATTCCGGAGGCGAACACCATCCTCTTCCTGCGCCCCACCGAGAGTCTCACGGTCTTTCTCCAGCAGCTTGGGCGGGGGCTCCGCCTCTCAGAAGGGAAAGAGTGCCTGACTGTCCTCGATTTCGTCGGGAGTCACAACAAAAACTTCCAGTTCGGCGAGAGGATTGCAGCGCTCCTCTCACCGGGCAGGAGGAGCCTGGTCGAGCAGGTCATGAATGATTCCTACTCGCTCCCAAAGGGTTGTCATATCCACTTTGAGAAAGTGGCGCAGGAGAAGGTCCTTGCGAACATCAAGGCAAACCTCATGAACCGATCCACCCTCATCCAGAAGATGCGCTCGTTCCAGGCCGAGACCGGGGAACCCCTGAGTTTTAGGGAGTTCCTTCACCGATACAGACTTCGGCCCCTTGATATCTATCGGAGAGGGACGTTCTGTCAACTTGCCGCTCTCGCAGGTGCATACCCCGAGATCTATGCAGACGACCGTCTCTTCCCTAAAATCGCGGCACTCAGACTGGCAACCCTGGACTCGCCGGGAATAATCGAGTTCATCCAGAGGTTGCTCTCCGATCCCAACCATTGCTCCCGAAAAACCCTTTCTCCCCGCGAAGAATGCATACTTGCGCTCTTCTACTACACACTGAGGGATGAGCCCTTTCCCCGGGAGGATGCAGATGTTCGGGAAATTTTCTCAGAGGTCTTTGAGCACGATGAGATCCGGTGCGAGATCTGCGACCTCCTTGAGTACAACAGAGAACATATCGAATACCCGAAAAAACCCATTGACCTGGGTTTCGCAAACGCCCTTGAACTCCACGCTACTTACACTCGGGCGCAGGCGTTTGCAGCCCTCGGCCACTATACCCTGACCAAGAAACCGGCAGCGGGCAGCCAGGAAGGGGTTCTGCACCTCGAGGATAAGAAGGCTGATGTACTCCTGGTTACCCTGAATAAGACCGAGGAGCACTATTCGCCCACTACGCTGTACAAAGACTACGCCGTCAACGAGAGCCTCTTTCACTGGCAATCCCAGAGCACCACATCGGCGTCGTCACCGACCGGCCGACGCTACATCGAGCATGAAAGCCGGGGGAACCGGATCCTCCTCTTCGTCCGCGAGTTCAACAAGATCAACAGCGTCACGCAACCTTTCATCTTCCTCGGGCCCGCCCGGTACCGCTCCCACGAGGGGAGCCGGCCGATGAGTATCATATGGGAGCTCGATCACCCAATGCCGGCGGGCTTCTTCCTGAAGGCAAACAAGATGGTGGCAGGGTGATGCCGCCGAAACCTACATCGTATCCAACACCAGATCATGCATGAATGAACCGTTGCTTCCGCAGAGGGGGCGTGCTGCCATCCTGACGAACCAGAGATACCCCGTCGTCCTTGTCCACGGTTGGCGGAGCCATCCCGGCATCTGGAACCGCCTCACCCCCGTGCTCTCGGACTCCGCGGTGCCCTTCTGGAGGTTTGACCATACCGCGATGCAGGGCGCCGGGACGGAGGCGATCGCCCTTGCCCTCCGGGACTACATCCATGAGAAGCGGGAGGAGGCCGGGTACGGCGGCCCGGTCGACATCATCTGCCACTCGATGGGGACATGCATCGCCCGCTACCTCCTCGAGGTCCTCGACGGCGGCGCGCGGGAGGAGGAGGTCCGGTTGCTCGTCGGGATCGGCCCCCCGAACAACGGCTCGGCCATGGCCGAACTCTTCAACGACCCCGAACGGGGCCCGGAAGTGATCCGGAGTCTTGCAGGCGTCTTCGTGCCGCAGGGCTACAACCCCGGCGACGATACCATCGTCCAGGAGTTCCGCCCGGGCAGCAGGACCGTCACGGCGCTCCGGGCTGCAGGCACCCGCGACGATATCGCCTACCGGATCCTCCTCGCCGCGAACCTCACCGGGACCCCGGCGTTCTTCCCGGCCTTCGGCGGCCAGACCTGGGAGATTGCCCCGGACGGGGAGTGGCGGGCGACCTACGCCGGCGACGGCATCGTCCCCCACACCGACTCGTACCTGCCCGGGGCGTGGATGGACGTCCTCCCGGCGGACCCTGCGAACCTCGCCCGGCACCCGGAGCAGTACTGCCACACCATGCTGCCGAGGAACCCCGAAGTGGTCGCGCGGATCATGGAGTACCTCTGCAGCCCGGATGCCGGGCCTGATGGGGTCTCTCCTGTACCGTGAGCTCTCCTGAAACTGCCCTTATGGGCGCCCCGGAACCGCTCACCGCTTCTGCCAGGCCTTTCGTGCGGACTCCGCCCAGGCGTTGATCGCCCGTTCGAGGTCCTCCCCGGCCTTCCGTGCTGCCTGTTCGATCTGCTCGTGCGCATCAGGTGTCCCGGGCGGGTGGCGGCCCGCGCTCCCGGTGGTTGGAGCGACCGGTGCGGGTTCGGGGTCCTCGACCCACCGCCCCCGCTCAAAGTGGCCTTTCGTCTCACTCATATGCGGTGATAGATCCGCCCGGGATAAAAACCTGGCTTTTTGCACCGGCCGTGGGGGATGCGTCCGGTTGAGGAGGGGATAAAAAGCCCCGGATCGGCGGTTAACCCCTGATGGTACCGGTATACCCGGTGCCGCCACATGCCGGGATCCGTTCTATGCGCAGGTTCATCTACTCCGGCGATATAAAAGTGAACCGATGATCCGGATTGCCGCTATCGAGGAATGCGAGCGCAGGATCTCCCCGGGAGCCTGCCGGATGCGGATCGCACGGTCCATCGGGTCAGTGGCCTTCTTTCTCATGGTGGTCCCGCTCCTCCTCGGCCTCGCCTTCGGGGTGCCCCCGGCGGAGGTCTTCACCCTCATCGCATCGACCTTCCTCCTCCAGGCGGCCGCGGCCGTCGTCGGCCTCTCGCTCGGGCAGCACCCGGCGGTCGTCCTCGTCTTCCTGACGTCGGTTGCAGTCGCCGTCATGATCGGCATCCTCGAGGTCTGCGACCTCTTCGCCGAACGGTCCCGGCTGATCCAGCGGCTCCTCAGAAAAGTCGATGCAAAGACAGGGCAGATCGATGGAGCACCTCCCTCCTCTGCATGATAGCCGGTTGGGTGATCGCGGTCATCGCGGTCATGGCGGCGGCGATGGGGTTCGTCAGCCTGGCCTTCTGATGGAGGGCGGCCCGATTAGTGCCGCTTCAGCGCACGCCGGGCTGAGTCCGCGACATCGTCGATCGCCCGCGAGAGCTCGGCACCGGCCGCCCGTGCTTTCCGCTCGATATGCTCCCGGCCTTCCTGCGTCCCGAAGAGGTGGTGGCCGAGCCCGACGACATCATCGATCGCCTTCCGGACCGAGCGGGTGGCCTCCTGGATCCGTTCCTCGATAGCCGGGGCATCAACCATGGGTTCGGGGTCCTCGACCCAGCGGCCCTGCTCAAAGTGGCCGTGTTGTTCGCTCATGAACTTAGAAATATGCCGCCATCGGATAAAAACCTGGTTTCCAGCCGGGAATCAGGGAAGACTTTTCTTCCATCCCGGCGCAAGAGATCTCAATAGTTATGAACCAAGACCTGAAGGCAGCCGTCCTCGAGCGGTGCCGGAGGATGGAGATCCCGCTCGTCGGGGTCGCGGGCACGGACCGGTGGGAGCACCCGCCGTTTGAACCCTGGATGCCGGAGGAGTTCTACCCGCAGTCGATCTTTCCC
>JAGVUK010000208.1 GCA_019136335.1 Methanomicrobiales archaeon | reverse complement strand
GGTGCCTGCGGGGGCGAACGTGACCGTCCACTTCGTCAACAAGGATGACGGCATCCCCCACAACTTCGCGGTCTACGATAGTTCCCTCCGGTCGGAGCAGATCTTCGTGGGCGAGATCATCACCGGGCCCGCCGAGACGAACTACACATTTATGGCCCCCTCAGAACCCGGGACCTACTACTTCGAGTGCGACGTCCATCCCTCCATGAACGGTGATTTCATCGTGCAATGATGCAGGACAGGATTGGTATGCGGGGACGGGGATAACCCCGTCTCTCCTCTCTTTTGCGCCTGTCCGGCGCTACACCAGTTCGTGCCTGCGGAGGAACTCCCGGATCTCGCGTGACTCCACCCAGCCCCTGTCGAGCCGCCTGACAAGATCATTGATCCGCCAGACCTGTTTGCGGATCCGCTCCGACGCCTGCTCGTCATCCATGAGTTCCGCCGTAGCGAGGATGACCTGCAGGGGCAGGCGGATGTGATCGCCGAGGACCGCAAACTGCTCGATGTTCTGCTCGATCTGGGTGAACGCCTGGCGCCGCATCTCCTCAAAGCGTCTCTGCTCGGTGATATCGTAGGAGATCACCGCGACCCGCACCACGTTCCCTTCCGCGTCGGCGACGGGGAAGAGGGAGTTGTAGAGGACCATCCCCTCCCGCTCATCGACAAACCGGGCCGGCCGGCCTGTCGAGAAGACCTCTCCGACGAACTCCTTCCGTCGTGCGGCGACGTCCGGCGGGAGATAGTCGAATATCGATCTGCCCATGAGTTCCTGAACGCTTCCTCCGAACCTCTCGGCAACCACCTCGTTCAGGGCAAGGAGGGCGCCGTCGCGGTCGATGAGCATCACTGCGTTTGGCGATGCGTTCATGAGCGCCCGGAACCGTTCTTCGCTCTCTATGATGGCGGCTTCAGCCCGCTTGCGCTCACGGATGTCGATGCCGATCCCGACACGCGTATCGTCGGAGAGGCGGATGTTGGCCCAGGCGGTTTCGATGACGGAGCCGTCCTTTGCGGTCAGCAGGAGGTCGCGCCACCCCGGTTTCAGCGACCGCATGTAGTCGCGGGCCATCTTCCGGTACTCGGGGTCGGGGAAGAACCTCGCCACCAGGTCACCCCCGGCCCCGTCCTCCTCCGACCAGCCGAACACCCTCTGGATCTCGCGGTTGAGGCGGAAGAACCTGATATCGGGGTCATAGATCGTGATCATCACCGGGATGGCGTCGATGATCCCCTGCAGGAGTTCCTGCTGGTGCTCCAGCGCCTGCCGGGACTGCTTCTGTTTGGTGATGTCCATCGTGACGCCGACGGCCCGGACGAAGCCTCCCGCCTCATCCCTCTGGACATCGCCACGGGACTCGAGCCAGACGACGGCTCCCGTGTCGGGGCGGATGATCCGGAACTCGGTGTGGTAGAGGCCGCTGTGCTCTTCTTCGGCGCGCAGGCGGTCGATATCGTCGGGGTGGACCAGCGCCAGCCTCTCCTCGGGCCGGGCGAAGGGCGGCCGGCCGTAGATCCCTTCAAAGTCGCCGCTGATCCTGAGCCGGCCGGCGGCGGGCTCCCAGTCCCAGGCGATCATCCTCGCGGCGCTGAGGGCCAACTCGAGCCGCTGCTGCTGGAGGCGCAGTTCCTCTTCCATCCGTTTCCGGTCGGTGATCTCGGTGCTAACGCCTCCAAGCAGGTCTTTTCCGATGGGAAAGTTGGAGGAGATGTAGTAGCGGTTGCTCCAGAAACCGTGCTCATACTTCTGCCCGACGCCTGACGCCATGATCTCCCGCGACCTCGCGATATACTCGGCCATCACCCCCGTGCCAAGGAGTTCGGTGATACGTCTCCCGACGACCTCGTCCAGCCTGCCGAGGTCGCGCCGTGAGACGGGGTTTGCGTCGCGCAGGATCCAGTCCACGATCTCGCCGTGCTCATCGCGGACCATCTCATAGATCTCGACGGAGTCGCTTGAATTCTCAAAGAGTCCCCGGTATTTCTCCTCGCTCGCCTGCAGTTCCTCTTCCATCCGCTTCCGGTCGGTCACATCGGAGAGGACCGCTACCGCATAGCGCATGATGCCGCTCTCGTCGTGGATGGGGGCGGAACTGGCGTTTATGTAGATCCAGGTGCCGTCTGCCCGGAGGATCCGGATCTCCTCGTCCCTCACCACCTCCCCGCTGGCAACCGACCGGGCAATCGGCCACTCCTCGGGCAGGTAGGGCCGCCCATCAGGACGAAGCCCGCTGAATGCCCTGATGTCGCGCGGCATGTCGGGTCGCCCCCACATCCTGCGTAACTGCTCGTTGTAGTGGATGAGCCTTCCCGACGGGGCTTCGGCGATGACGACGCCCTCGGGCATCTGTTCGATGATGGCTTGCAGCAGGGAACGCTCCTCCTCAACTCTTGCAAGGAGCCGGTCCTGCTCTGTGCTCTCCGGGAGCGTCGGGTGCTCCGGCGGCCGCTCCCGGATCAGCCACCGCTTCTCCCCGGCGCCACAACCGGCGGCGGTGATCGCGACCCTGACCGGGGTGCCGTTCCGGGAGCGCAGGGTTGTCTCCCCCGATACGCACGCTCTCCCGGC
>JAGVUK010000209.1 GCA_019136335.1 Methanomicrobiales archaeon | reverse complement strand
CCCATGGAGACCCAGATGTCGGTGTAGAGGACGTCCGCATCCCGGACCGCCTCATCCGGGTCCGTGACGATGCTGATCCTGCCTCCTCCCGCCCGCGCCTGGTCGACGACGGCAGCCCTGGGCTGGTAACGCGGGGGGCTCGCGACCACGATCTCCATCCCGGTCAGGGCCGAGGAGAGGATCCACGTGTTGCAGACGTTGTTGCCGTCCCCGACCCACGCTAACTTCAGGTCGCGCAGGTTGCCGAACCGCTCCTTGAGGGTCATGATATCGGCCAGCACCTGGCAGGGGTGCAGGCGGTCGGACAGCCCGTTGATGACCGGGACCGTCGAGTAGCGGGCGAACTCCTCGATGGTGGCGTGATGGTAGGCGCGGATCATCACCGCATCGGTGTAGCGGGCAAGCACCCGTGCCGTATCCCTGATCTCTTCGCCCCGTCCAAGTTGCATATCCGTGGGGTTCAAGAAGAGTGCGTGGCCGCCGAGGTCGGTCATCCCGACCTCAAACGAGACCCGGGTGCGGGTGGACGCCTTCTCAAAGATCATCCCGAGGCTCTTCCCCTTCAGGAATTCGTGTGCAGTCCCTGCAGACTTCAGCCGCTTTAAGCGCATCGCGTCGGCGACGATGCTCTCAAGCTCATACCCGTCGATATCAATGATCGAGAGAAAATCCTTCTTCATGCAATCTCCTTCATGTGCCGGCACCGCCGTTCGAGGACCTCCCGGGTGCCGATATCCCTGCGGTGGAAAACGCGCCCGGTAACGGAAGATGCCGCCTTCTCGGCGATCGCCTCGGCCTCTCCGAGCGTCTCACCTCTCCCGACGAACGCGAGCGTCCGCGACGTCCGGGTATAGAGCGCCCCGTCCCGCTCCTCGACGTTCGCGTAGTAAAGGAGGGCGTCGCCGGAGTCGCCGAGGGTGAGAGGCTCGCGAGCCGCCGGGGCCTCCGGATAACCCTCGGGGACGAGATACTTGCAGACCGTCGCCTGGTTAGCAAACCGGACATGCGCCGGCGAGAGGTCTCCCTCGACGATATGGCGGACGATCCCGGAGAAATCAGACTCCAGGAGCGAGAGGACGTTCATCGCCTCAGGGTCACCAAAGCGGGCGTTGAACTCGATGACCCTGGGGCCTTCGCGGGTGTTCATGAACTGGCCGTAGAGAATCCCCCGGTACGGCGTCCCCTCGTCCCGCATGGCCGCGACCGTATCCTCCATGATCCGGAGCGCTTCTTCGTAGTCCGCACGGGTGACAAAGGGAAGCATGTGATCAGGCAGGGAGTACGAACCCATCCCGCCGGTGTTCGGCCCAACGTCACCTTCGTAGGCCCGTTTATGATCCTGGACGAGCGGCATGGGCACCAGGTGCTCGCCGTCGACGAACGCCTGAAGGGTAAACTCTTCCCCGAGGAGCCGCTCTTCCAGCACGACATCCCCCCCGATCTCCCGGACGTACTCGACTGCCCCCGCCACGTCGACATGTTCGCCCATGATCCGCACACCCTTCCCCCCGGTAAGCCCGATGGGCTTGACGGCAAGATCGCCGTCGTAGGCCTCGATGAACCGCCCGGCCTCCTCCGGATCGTGGAAGACCCGGTATTCCGGGCACCCTGCGATCCCGTGCCGCTCCATCAGCCGGCGGCAGAACGCCTTATCCGTCTCAATCCGGGCCGCAGCCCGGGTCGGGCCCACGCAGGGTATCCCCGCAGCCTCGAGGTGGTCGACGATGCCCGCCTCAAGGGGCGCCTCCGGCCCGATAACCGCAGCGTCAAGCCCGTTCTCGGTAGCGAATCTGACGATATCCGGGATGTTGGTCTCATCCGTAAGAAGCACCCGCTCCGCGAGCCGGGCAACTCCCGGGTTCTTTCGTGCCATGACAGAGAATAGTTTCACGTCGCTGTTGCAGGAAAGCGCCCTGGTGATCGCATGCTCCCTGCCACCACCACCTACAACGAGTACTTTCATATCCATCTATTTGCCCGCTCTTAAAAAATGTTTATCCGTCCAGCAGCTCGCTGACCCGCACAAGTGCAAAGAGAGATGCTCCTTTTTCTGCGAGCGCCTCATGGGCGCCCGCTTCCCGGTCAACGACGGTCACGACCCGGTCGACCTCTGCACCTGCGGCACGCAGGGCCGCGAGGCCGTAGAGCGCGCTTCCCCCGGACGTGGTCACGTCCTCGACGAGCAGAACGTTCCTGCCGTTCACGTCACCGACGATCGTCCCGGCTTTGCCATGGTCCTTCTCCTCTTTCCTGACGATCGCGTAGGGCCGGCCGCTTGCAAGCGAGACGGCGACGGCGATCGGGACGGCGCCGACCGCCACTCCGGCCACCATATCGAAGTCCCAGCCTTCGGCAATGGTCTTTCCGATCGCCGCAAGGATGGTGGGGTTCGTCGTTGCGGCCTTGATGTCGATGTAGTAAGAGCTCCGGGCCCCCGATGCGAGGACGAAATCCCCGAACTCGATAGCCCCGCTCTCCAGTAACAGTGTCGCGATTGGGTTCACCATGGTACCTCTTTAACTCCGATGTAGTAGCCGATAATGTTCACCGCACGGTGAAGGAGGGGTGTCATGACGACGATCCAGACTGCAATGGGTAAGGTAATATTCTCAAAGAGCCATTCCGGGTAAACCAGGAGGATGAGCAGGAATGAACCGATGACCAGATCGTATTGGTCGGCTAAGAACCAGGACTCGCCCCGCTCCTTACCCAGCCTCCGCTTCAGGAAGCTCTTGGCGAGATCGCCAAGGAGCGCGCCTGCCGCGAGCAGCGTAACGGAGAGGACGGTCTGGTGGGGAAGTGCGGTCAGGCCGAACGAGGCCCATGCCAGGATCTCGACGAGACCGGCGAGCACTCCGGAGAGCACACCGCCGAAGAACCCCCGGTACGTCTTCCCATCGCCAAAGACCCGTCTCCCGTCGCTCCACGTCCTGCCAAAGTCGATGGGTGTTCCGCCGCCGAAGAGTGCCGCCGCTGAGTTCGGCACGTAGGCCGGGATCATGAGGAGAAGATCCAGTAGCCGATGTCTGCATCAATCAGTGCCAATACTCAGTACAATCAGTAATTATAAAGATTAAAGTGTCGAAATATGAGATACGAATGAAAGATGGGCACGGTGAGAGAATGCTGATAAAAAAGACAAAAAGCCTCTGTCCGATGTGCGGCAGCGTGCTCGATGCCGAGATCGTCGAGGAAGAGGGGAAGGTCTGGCTGGTCCGTACCTGCCCTGTTCACGGCGCGTACAAGGCCCTCTACTGGTCGGACGCGGAGATGTACCGGAGGTTCGATGCTTACGAGCGCATTGGAAAAGGGATATCGAACCCGCAGAAGACCGTTTCCCCGGCGGGGTGCCCGAACGACTGCGGCATCTGCCAGAACCACCGGTCAACGACGTTGCTTGCGAACATCGATCTGACGAACCGGTGTAACCTCAACTGCGACTTCTGCTTTGCGAACGCCCGGGCATGCGGCTACGTCTACGAACCGACCTTCGACCAGATCGTCGGGATGCTGCGTATGTTGCGCGAGGAAAAGCCGGTCCCGGTGCCTGCCGTCCAGTTCTCGGGCGGTGAACCGACGATGCGCGACGATCTCCCCGAACTCATCCGGAAGGCAAAGGAACTCGGGCTGTACCAGGTGCAGATCGCCACGAACGGCATCAGGATAGCGCAGGAACCCGGCTACATTGCAGAACTGAAGGAGGCAGGGCTCTCCACTGTTTACCTGCATTTCGACGGCGTAACCCGCAAGACCAACACAAAACTCGCGAGCGACCGGCGGGCCATAGAGAACTGCGAGAAGATCGGTATGGGCGTGGTGCTGGTCCCCACGGTCATCAAGGGCAGGAACGACCACGAGGTGGGCGCCATCATCAGGTACGCCGCAGAGCACATCAAGACCATCAGGGGCGTCAACTTCCAGCCGGTGGCGTTCACCGGGGCCGCAAGCGAGGATGATGTCAGAAAAGAGCGGATCACCATCCCGGAACTTGCGGAGCGGATCGAGGAGCAGACGGACGGCGTGATCAGGAAGGAATACTTCTACCCGGTGCCCTGTGTCGTCCCGATATCCGAGCTCGTCGAGGCGTATACGGGCAAACCCCAGGTCACGTTCACCACGCACCAGCACTGCGGGGCAGCGACCTACGTCTTCGTCACCGATGAGGGGATGGTCCCGATCAACAAGATGGTGGACGTCGACGCCTTCTTCGAGTCGGTCGAGAAGATGGGGGTGAAACTCACGAAAGGCGGGTCGCTCAACAAGTACGTGACCCTCGTCGAGGGCGTCAAGGATCTCTACACTTCTACAAGGAAGGCGGAGCAGAAGAATACCGGGGAGTTCCTGAAGCTGATCGGTAAGGCCCTCGTCATGCAGAACTTCGAGGCCCTGCGCGAGTTCCACTGGAACGCCCTCTTCATCGGGACGATGCACTTCATGGATAACTACAACTACGACCTCTCCCGGGTGCAGCGATGCTGCATCCACTATGCGACCCCCGACGGCCGCCTGATCCCGTTCTGCACCTACAACAGCGGCCCCGTATACCGGGAGCAGGTCTGGAAAGCCTTCGCCCAGCCCTCACAGGACGAGTAACGGCCCATCACACCACCGGGGGAGGAGTTCACTGCCCCTTCCCCGGCCCCCCTCTTCATGGTTACGGCGATGCTCTCGACGGACGGCGCGATCGCCGGCGAACCGACCGTCCCTTGCCCCCGGGATCATCAGGGAAACGGCAGTTCATAACCATCCTCTCCCTCCATGACAAGTGCGGCGATGGCAAGGTCCTGTATGGCAAGTCCGGTGGAGTCAAAGATCGTGATGGCGCCGGGAGATGATCTCCCCTTCTTCCCGGTGACGACCTCCCCGAGGGTTCCCGCGATCATCCCGGCGTCGTAGAGGCCGGTGCTGATCGGGACGTTGATCTCGCCCGAGTGGACCGCCTGGCCGGGGTCGTCGACGAAGACCTCCGCCTTCGACAGGAGCAGCGGGTCCAGTTCCTGTTTGCCGGGAGCATCGGCGCCGATCGCGTTGATATGCGTCCCCTCCCGGACCCAGTCCGCCATAACGAGCGGCTTCCTTGACGGCGTCGTCGTGTTCAGCACGTCGCAGTCACAGGCGCGTTCGATCGGGGCACGTATCGCGTTGTAATCTGCGTAACGCGCTACGAACGCCTCTGCACTCTTCTCTGTCCTGCTCCAGACCCGGATCTCCTCGATCGTGATCGTCGCCGCCGTCGCCTCGACGAGCGCCTCCGCCTGCCGTCCGGCACCCACGACACCGAGAGTGACGGGGCGCCGGGACGCGAGATGCTTCGCTGCTATGGCGCCCGCCGCCCCGGTACGCATCGCCGTGAGTTCGGTGGCGTTGACGATCGCTCTCGGCACGCCTGTCTCCACATCGATGACCACCGTGAGCGCCATGACGGTAGGCAGGCCTCGTGCGCGGTTGTTCGGGTGGACGTTGACGACCTTCACCCCGGCAATTCCGAGCGCCGGG
This sequence comes from Methanomicrobiales archaeon, assembly GCA_019136335.1. GTDB lineage: Archaea > Halobacteriota > Methanomicrobia > Methanomicrobiales > Methanoculleaceae > Methanoculleus. The sequence goes on along the minus strand of JAGVUK010000209.1, from coordinate 4,162 downwards.
ATGTATGCGGGCATCGTCCGGAAATCCCCGTTCTCAACGAGCGTCACGTAGACCTTCGGCGGCATCTGGACTCCCCCTCTGCCGTGCTCTGCAAAAGCCGCCTCAATCGCCGGGTTCACCCGGGTGTACGGCGGGTATCCGGAATGAACCGGGTAATATTTCATTGCGCGGTCACCTCACGACGGCAGGACGATCGAACCGGGAGCCCGGGAAGGGTCACCGCCGGCTGTACTCCTGGTGCTATCCGGAGTTGCATACGTCTCTCTCCGGCCCGCCGGAATATCAACCTGCGGGTGTGAAAGAAGCGGGAGGCGGAGCGGGGGATCCCCTCTCCTCAGTTGGACCTGTCCTGCATGCCCCGTATCGAGAGCCGGATCAGGCCGAGGTTGGCGTCAGGTTTCGCGAGTATGCAGAGGGAGAGATCCCCGTAGGGTGCGATGATGAGTTTTCCTGCCGGGGTCTCGAGGACCACCTGGGCGAGGTCCCCCATATCCATATCGGCGGTGATACGGGTGCCGGCGCGGAGCAGGTCTTCGGCGACCGCAGCCACCTGGTCGAAGTCCGCGGAACCGAGCGACTGGAGGCCGAACCCTTCATGGAAGACCGAGACGGCAATCACCCCCGGCTGCCGCGCGATCCGATCAAGGCGATCCGTATCCCCCGAACCGGCCCGGGCAACAGGCGTTGCACCGTCTCCGCTGACCAGGCACCCCGTCTCCCGGGAGGTTTCCCGGGCCGCCCCGGTCTCTTCGGCGGTGTAGGCGATGAGTTCGTAATCAAGCGACGGCCGACCAAGCAGATACCGGTAAGCTTCATCTCCGCTGAGCAGGAGGTTTCTCTCGGTGTCCTCGAACGCGGCTCCGTAGGGGTTCCCGCTCTGGGTCAGGACAAAACCCGTGCCCCCGGGCCCTTCGATACGCACCGCTCCCGTGAAGCGGGGGCTGATGGAAGCAAGGGCCGAAAGGGGGCCCTGCAGCCGTCCAAGCGAGACGCCGTCGGGCAGCATCGTCTCACAGAGCAGCGGTTATCCGGTCCCTGTTCTTCTTCAGTTCGTATCGGATCCGCCCGACATTGACGTTCGCGTTCGCCACGATGGCGATCAACTCGTCCTCGGAGAGCGGGGAGAGGAGGATTGGCCCGTTCTCGAGCTCGACGAGCATCTGGTGCATCTCGCCCTTCCCGAGTTCGTTGCTCATCGCCTCAGACGTACCCATGCCTGTCGATGCCATGGCGCCGAGGGCTTCGACGTCCACATCGCCGGCAACAACGCTCTCGATCACAAAGCCGTCCCGTCCCGCCACAACCGCGGCGGTGACCCCGTCAAGTTTCAGGAATTCTCCGAGAATCTGTCTTAACATAACTCCAAACACCTCAGGCTCTTCTGACGCACTCAATTCGAAGGGGCATCCGCCCGATAGCGTGCGTTGCGCACGATATACAGGGGTCGTACGCCCTGATGATCATCTCGATACGGTTTGCCGCACCCTGGGTCAACGCCCCGTTCTCCACTACCCGGCGTGCCATGTCTTCCACGCCCCGGTCGATCGCGTAGTTGTTCTGGCAGGTCGCGACGATCAGGTTGCACCGCTCGATGATGCCGGCCTCGTCCACGGTATAGTCGTGGATCAGGGTTCCCCGGGGGGCCTCGATGATCCCGACACCTCGCCGGTTCACGACCTTTCCTGCCGGGGTCCTGATGTCGGAGCCGGTGATCCCGGGGTCCGAGAGCAGGTCTCTCGCCCGCTCGCAGGAGGCGATGAACTCGATGTAGCGGGCCAGGTGGTAGGCAAGCGCAGCCTGGGTGACGGTGCCGAACCGCTCGCGGTACTCTACGAGGGCGGCGTCGGCATGCTCGGTCCCCATCCTCTCCACGATGTTGAGCCGGGCAAGCGGCCCGACGCGGTAGTAGTCCCCACCCCTGAACCGGGCGAACTTCAGGTAGGACCAGTCCTCCGAGTACTCCTCGATGAAGTTCGTGTAGTCCGGGCCCGTGAACGAACCGACCCGCCCCCCATCAGGGCCAAGCATCGCAACGGGCCCGTCGCAGGTCGAGTGGAGCCCGTGGTTGGTCATGCCGAGGAACCCCGTTCTGACGGCGCCGACCTCCGTATCGACACCGTCGAGGAGGGTGCGTGCGATCTCCCACCCTTCACGGGCGATGCCGAGTGCCTCGTCCGCCATAACGGCCAGTTCGGCTCTCTTCCCCTCCGTGAGCGGCGCCGACATACCGCCGGGGAGAGCGTTTGCCGGGTGGATAGGTTTGCCGCCGACCGCTTCCGTCAGGCGCTGGCCGAACTTCCTGACCGCTATGGCCTTCTTCGCGAGTTCCGGCGAGTGACGGGCAAGCCCGATGACGTTCCTCTCCTCCGGCGGCGCGTCGTGGCCCAGGATGAAGTCGGGGGCCGCGAGCATGAAGAAGTGAAGGGCGTGGGAATGGACGAACTGACCGACGCTGAGGAGCTCCCGGAGGTTCTTCCCGGTCGCGGGCGGTTCGACACCGAAGATCTGGTCGGTCGCCTTCGCTGCGGCGAGGTGGTGTGCCGAAGGACATATGCCGCAGATCCGGGGGGTGATCCGGGGTGCCTCCTCGACCGCCGCCCCGACGAGGAACTTCTCAAACCCCCGGAGTTCAACGACCTGGAAATGGGCCGAGTCGACCTCTCCCCGGTCATTGAGATAGATCCTGACGCCGGCGTGACCCTCGATCCTCGTCACCGGGCTGATCGTGATCTCCTTCATCGGCTCCTCTCCTTCACGAGGTCGCGAATCTTTGACGTCTCCTTGTCTTCCATGATCAGGCTCCCGATGGTGAAGGCATACATCGTGTGGGCGACGTCGTAGAGTTCCTTCTCCACCTCTTTCTGCGGTTTATCGGTGAGATCCGAGATCCTCCGGACCATCATGCCGTAGATGTCCCGGCAGGGCTCGCGGAGGATATCAAGCGACGGGCCGTTGCACCCGTGGCATGGTATGTTGTTCTTCGGGCACGCCGCCCCACACCTGCCGAAGGTGACGCTCCCGAGGCAGAGGTAGCCCTGCCCGAGCAGACAGTGCTCGCGGTCGGGAACACCCTCGTGCCGCCGCGAGAGCGTCCAGTTCCCGACCGGCCCCATGGTCCTGTCGCACTCCGAACAGACGGATTTCCGTGAGAGTTCGAGGGTATTCCCGGAGACCATCGCCGGGATGATCTTCTTCAGGAACGCCTCCTTCGGCGGGCAGCCCGTGACATAGTAATCGACCTTCACGAGGTCGCCCACCGCGAACGCCCGGTAGAGGAACGGCGGCACGTCCGTCGGGATCACGCCGTCCGGCTTTGCCGTCTCCACCTCCCGGTAGACGCAGGAGAAGAGGTCCTGGTTCGAGTTCAGCATCGAGAGGCCCGATATCCCCCCGTAACAGGCGCAGGTCCCGAGCGCGACAAGCGTCTTTGCCCGCTTCCGGATCTTCTCGAGGCGCTCCCGGTTCTCCTCGTTCCGGACGGCCCCCGTCACGAACGCTATGTCGATACCCTCAGGAGGCTCTTTCACATCCATGATCACCGGGGAGTAGACGATCTCCGCCTTCGCGACGACGTCGAGGAGCATCTCGTGGAGGTCGAGGACCGCAATCGTGCATCCCGAGCATCCTGCCAGTTCTTCAATGGCGATCTTCATCGTTTCAGCCTCATTTCAGGACCAGTTTCTTCAGGCAGGCGTTCGGGCCGGTGTGGACGATCTCCAGTTTGGCTTTCCGGCCGGTGATCTCCTCGACCGCCCCCACGACGTAGCCGAAGAGGGTCTGGCAGAGCGGGCCGCCCTGGTCGAGGCCGTTGCGTCGGAGCGTCTGCCGGACGATGCAGTCGTGAAAGACGAGGTAGATGAAGGTCTCGCCGTTCTCTTCGATGATGAACGTCTCCTTATCCTCGGGTTTCCAGACCTCGAAGGAGTACTGGCCCCGGAGCAGGTCGGAGAGTTCATGAAGCGCCCCCTCGACGTCTCCGCGCTTCTGGAAGTACTTGGCAACCTCGTGGCCGAACTTTTTCCCTGCCCGGTAGGTGACCGCGTTTGCTCCTCTGCCGGCGATCTCTTCAAGCGACCTGATGACCAGGCCGTTGAGTTTCATCACACCGTGGAGCGTCTGCTCCATCTCTTTTGGCCGCGGTGTGCAGTCAAGAGGAATATCC
>JAGVUK010000052.1 GCA_019136335.1 Methanomicrobiales archaeon | reverse complement strand
AGGAAAAGAGATTCGTCTGGAACGTATCATGGATCGGAATACCGGCAGGACCATCATCGTGCCGCTCGATCACGGCGTGACGCTCGGCCCCATCCCCGGGCTGGTCGACGTCGGGAAGACCATCGACCTCGTCGCCGAAGGGGGGGCAAACGCGGTGATCGGCCATGTGGGGCTTGCGTTGCACGGGCACAGGGGGCATGGGCGAGACGTCGGCCTGATCATGCACCTCTCGGCGAGCACCAGCATCGGCCCGGACCCAAACGATAAGGTGCTCGTGAACACCGTCACGAACGCCCTGAAGATGGGCGCCGACGGTGTCTCGGTGCACATCAACGTCGGGGCCGACTCTGAAGCGCGGATGCTTGCCGACCTCGGCAGGGTCGCGGTCGCGTGCATGGAGTGGGGGATGCCGCTCCTCGCGATGATGTACCCGAGGGGCAGGAAGGTCGCAGACGAGCACGACGTCGAGAGCGTCAAACTCGCCGCGCGGGTGGCGGCGGAGCTCGGCGCCGACATCGTCAAGACCGTCTACACCGGCGATGCGGACTCGTTCCGCGACGTGACCCGGGGGTGCCCGGTGCCGGTCGTGGTCGCGGGAGGCTCAAAGACCGACGACCGCGCGATCCTCGAACTGGTGGAGGGCGCGATGGAGGGTGGTGCCGCCGGGATATCGATCGGGAGGAACGCCTTCCAGCACCCGGCGCCCGACCGCCTGATCCGTGCCGCAGCGCTGATCGTCCATGAGGGGCGACCGGCAGAGGAAGCAATAGAGATTCTTGAGATGTGATGAAGATGATTGGAAAAGAGATCCGCCTTGAGCGGATTATGGACAGGAACACCGGTCGCGCCGTGATCATCCCCATGGATCACGGGTTTACCATGGGCCAGATCGAGGGGCTCCGCAACATGACCGGGATCGTCAGCGAGGTGAGCGAGGCCGGGGCGAACGCCATCGTGCTCCACAAAGGCATGGTGAAAGGAGGACACCGGAAACGCGGAAAGGACATCGGCCTCATCGTGCACCTCTCCGCAAGCACGTCGATGAACCCGGACCCCAATGATAAGGTACTCGTCTGCACCGTGGAGGAGGCGGTCGCGCTCGGCGCCGATGCGGTCTCGATCCACATCAACCTCGGCGCCCCGAACGAGTCGCGGATGATCGAGTCGGCGGGCGCGGTGGTGCGGGACTGCAACCGCTGGGGGATGCCGCTCCTGATCATGATCTACCCCCGCGGCAAGGGGATCGACTCCACATCGCCGCAGGCGATCGGGCACTGCGTCCGGGTCGCCGAAGAACTCGGGGCCGACCTGATCAAGACGAACTACACCGGGAATCCGGAGACGTTCCGCCAGATCACCGCCGCCTGCTCGGTGCCGGTGATGATCGCCGGCGGCGAGAAGGGAGGAGACCTTGAGACGCTCACGACCATCCGGGATGCCATCGGGGCGGGCGCGGCCGGTGTCTGCATGGGAAGGAACGCCTTCCAGCGCGAAGACCCCGGCCGGTTCATAGGCGCGATCTGCCGGGTGGTGCATGAGGGCACGAGCCCGGCCGACGCGCTGGAGCGTGGGCGATGAAACAGTTCTGGGTCGATATCAGGCCGTGGAGGAAGGACCTCGCGACCACCGCGATCGAGAGCGGTGCGGATGTCCTGGTCGTCGACGACGCCGCCCGTGTCCGGGAACTCGGGCGGGTGACGACAGTCGCGAAGGACGGCGACCTCGTCCCCGGAAAAGACGTCTTTCTCATCGATATCACCGATAAGGCGACCGAAGAGGAGGCGCTCCGGCTCTCCCGGCAGGGGTATGTCATCGTCCGGACACAGGACTGGACGGTCATCCCGCTCGAGAACCTCGTCGCGCAGTCAGACCGGATCATCGCCGCGGTCACGACCGCCGACGAGGCGGCGGTCGCCCTGACTGTCCTCGAACGCGGGGCGGCGGGCATCCTCCTCTCGACCGGCGACCCGGGGGAGATCCGGCGCGTTGCAAAAGTGGTCGCAGGTTCAGGCGCAGAGGTCGCGCTCACCACATTCGAGGTGACCCGGATCGCCCCCGTCGGCATGGGGGACCGGGTCTGCGTGGACACCTGCTCGCTCCTCGCCGACGGGGAGGGGATGCTCGTCGGCAACACCTCCTCGGCGTTCCTGATGGTGCACCCCGAGACCCTGGAGAACCCCTACGTGGCGCCGCGCCCGTTCCGGGTGAACGCCGGGGCGGTGCACGCCTACATCCTTCTCCCGGGGGAGAAGACCGCGTACCTCGCCGACCTCACGACGGGTGATAGGGTGCTCGTCGCGGAGCATACCGGCGCGACCCGCGAAGCGGTCGTCGGCAGGGTGAAGATCGAGCGCCGCCCGCTCCTCCTCGTTGAGGCGAAGGCGGGCGGTGCAAAGGTGAGCCTGGTCCTCCAGAACGCCGAGACGATCCGGCTCGTCCGCGAGGACGGATCGGCCGTATCGGTCGCGAACCTCGCGGTCGGAGACCGGGTGCTCGGCAGCGTCGCGGAGGGCGGGCGGCACTTCGGCGTCGCTGTGAAGGAGACGATCCGGGAGAAGTGACGGCGATGCTTGCAGCCATCATCGGCGGCACCGGGCAGATGGGGCGGTTCTTTGCCGGGGTCTTTCGGGCGGCCGGCTGGGACGTGATCGTCTCGGGGACAAAGACGCCGCTCACCGGCCGGGATATCGCAACGAAGGCAGACCTCGTCATGGTCTCGGTGCCCATCCGCGCCACCGTCGGGGTGATCCAGGAGGTTGCCCCGCTGCTCTCGGAAGAGCAGGTCTTCTGCGACCTCACCTCCCTCAAGGTCGAACCGGTCAGGGCGATGCTCGCCTCCCGCGCGCAGGTGATCGGGCTCCACCCGATGTTCGGGCCGGGTGCCGTATCGCTCCGGGGCCAGACGATCGTCGCGACGCCGGCCCGGTGCGAACCGGAAACCCTCGATACCCTTCTCTCCGTCTTCCGCGACCAGGGGGCGGCGATCACCCTCTCGACACCGGAAAGCCACGACCGGATGATGGCGGTGATCCAGGGGCTCACCCACTTCGGGACGCTTGCAAAAGCGGAGGCCATCCGCCGGACCGGCGCCGACGTCGGGGAGACCCTCGCGTTCACGAGCCCCGTCTACCGGATCGAGATGGGGTTCGTCGGGCGGCTCCTCGCCCAGGACGCGGGGCTTTACGGCGACATCCTGCAGATGAACCCGGCCGTCCCGGAGGTGCTCGGCGAGTTCGAGGCGGCGGTCCGGACGCTCCGGGAGATCGTGGAGTCCGGCGATGACGAACGCTTCCGGGCGTTCTTCGCCGCGAACGCCGGCCACTACGCCTCCTATCTCCAAGCCGCGACGGAAGAGACGGACGACCTCATCAACCACGTGGTGAACCGATGACGGTCCTGACCCTCGGGCCGGCCGGGACGTTCAGCCACGAACTCGCGGTCCGGCTCTACGGCGACGACGTTCTCCTCCTGCCGACCATCCGCGCCATCATCGAACGTGTGGCAGCCAGCGCAGTGAAAGGCCTCGTCCCGATCGAGAACTCGGAGGCCGGCGGCGTGGGGGAGACCCTCCAGGGGTTTCTGGAGTTTGACGTCGTCATCACCGGGGAAGCTTACATGCCCGTCCGGCACCATCTCGCAGCCAGGGTGGAGCCGGAGCGACTTTCGGTCGTCTACGCCCACCCGCAGACCCACGAACAGTGCTCGGTCCTCCTCGACAGCCTTGGGGTAGAGGTCGTGCATACGAGCAGCAACGCCGCGAGCGCCATCGCCATGCAAGGAGACGAGCACGCCGGCGCGGTCGTCCCCGAGATGGCGGCGGCGATCTACGATCTGCCGATAGCCCTCCGGGAGATCCAGAACAGCCGGGAGAACACCACCCGGTTCGTGGAGATCTCCTCCACTCCCCGCGGGGAGGGGGGCTGCACGAAATGCAGCCTCCTCGTGGACCCGAAGGCCGACCGGGTCGGTCTCCTTGCCGACCTGCTCGGCGTCTTCGCCCGGCGCGGGATCAACCTGACCCGGATCGAGTCGCGCCCCTCCCGGCGCGGGATCGGCAGCTACCTTTTCTTCATCGACCTCGAGATATCAGAAGGATGGCGGGAGGCAAAGGAGGAACTCAAAAGGATGACCACCGTCAGGGAACTCGGGTGCTACGCCCGTCTGGAGGTGCCGGGGAGATGATCGTCAGGGTGTCGCAGATCGGCCCGGTCGACGCAGCGTTCGAGGCCCCGCCCTCCAAGAGTTACACCCACCGGGCGCTGATCGCAGGAGCGCTCGCCGCCGGGAGGTCGCGGATCGCAGGACCGCTCAGGGCGGCCGATACGGAACTGACCGCCCGCGGGCTCGAGAGCCTCGGGGTGCCGATCGAGTGGCTGCCGGGGGAGATCGTCGTTGCCGGGTGCAACGGGACCTTCCCGGCACCGGGAGAGGTCACGATCGACTGCGGGAACTCGGGGACGACGCTGCGGCTGCTCACCTCGGCGGCGCTTCTTGCCCGGCACCCGGTGGTGCTGACAGGGAGCCGGAGGATGCTCGAGCGCCCGGTGGGGCCGCTTGCCGGTGCGCTCCACGCGCTCGGCGGTGATGTCGCGTTCACCGGGCGGCCGGGGTTCCCGCCCATCCGGGTCTCCGGCAGGCTCCGGGGCGGGAAGGCAGCAATCGACGGGAGCGTGAGCAGCCAGTTTGTATCGTCCGTCCTGATGGCGGCCCCCTACGCGGACGACGACGTGGAACTTACGCTCCCGGCAACGGTGGCCTCGCGGTCCTACCTCGACGTGACCGCGGACGTGATGCTCCGGTTCGGCGCCCGGCTCGAGCGGCGGGGCTACGACTGGTTCCGGGTAAAGAGCGGCGTGCCCTACCGGGGGATAACCTACTGGATCGAGGGCGACTACTCGTCGGCCTCCTACCTCTTTGCGGTCGCGGCCGTCTGCGGCGGGAGGGTCACGGTCACGGGCTTAAACCCGGCGTCGGTCCAGGGAGACCGGCGGTTCCTCGATGCCCTCGAGGCGATGGGCTGCCGGGTGACCGCCGGCACCGGTGCGGTGACGGTGGAGCGGACGGGAGACCTCCGGGGTATCGATATCGATATGTCCTCGTCCCCCGACACCGTCCAGACGCTCGCGGCGGTGGCGGCAGTGGCCGCGTCGCCGACGACGATCACCGGGACCGCGCACCTGCAGTACAAGGAGAGCGATCGCGTCGGCGTGACGGCGGATACCCTCCGGAGGATGGGCGCGGGCGTTCTCGTCACGGGTGACTCCCTCACGATCACGCCCGCCCCCCTCCACGGGGTTGCCGTCGACCCGCACGACGATCACCGGACGGCGATGGCGTTTGCCGTGCTCGGGCTCGCGGTCGGGGGGATGGCGATCCGTGACCCCGGATGCGTGGAGAAGTCGTTCCCCGGGTTCTGGGAGGCGCTCTACGGGCAGGGGCTGCTATGAAGGTCGTTCTCACCGGGTTCCGGGGGACCGGGAAGACGTCGGTCGGGCGGATCCTCGCGGACCGCCTCGCGCTGCCGTTCTTTGATACCGACGCACTGATCGAGCGCCGGGCCGGGATGCCGATCCCGGAGATCTTTCTGCAGCACGGTGAGGCGCACTTCCGGGCCCTCGAGCGGGAGGTGATCGCGTCGCTCCGGGACGTGGAGGGCGTTATCAGCACCGGCGGCGGGGCGGTCCTCGACCCGGCAAACGTCGCGGACCTCCGGTGGCGCGGCACGGTCTACCTCCTCTCGGCTCCGCCCGGCGTCATCCTGGAGCGGATCGCCGGGAGCGACCGGCCGGGGCTGACGGGTCTTTCGCCGGCAGAGGAGGTGCAGACACTCCTTCTCGCGAGGAAGGAGGCATACCTCGGCGCGGCCGACGCCTGCATCGATACCGGGAGGCGCACGCCGGGTGAGGTTGCGGAGGTGATCCTCAGGGCGGCCGGCATCTCAGCGGCCGAGAGACTTGAGCGGGATCATCTCCTTGAGCGGTTCGGGCTTGCGGACCTCGGGGAGATGGTCGACCGCGACCCGGATCTTATGGTATGTGCCATCGCCGGCAACCCCTGCGCCCACAGCAAGAGCCCGCTCCTCTACAACCGGCTCTTTGCGCATTTCGGGATGCGCTACCACTACACCCGCCTCGAATGGCCGGATGCGGAGACGATCGTCCGCCTCGCCTCCCTCCTCCCCACAAAAGGGGTCTCGGTCACGATCCCGTTCAAGGCCGACGTCATGCGCTGCCTCGACGAGGTTGACGGTCACGCTGCGGCGATCGGGGCGGTGAATACCGTCGTCAGATGCGGCGGCCGGATGTATGGCTATAACACCGACTGGTTGGGCGTGCGGGCCCCGCTCGCCCACCGGCGGGGCGCCCGGGCGGTTGTCCTTGGCGCCGGGGGTGCGGCGGCTGCGGCGGTCTACGCCCTCCTCTCGCTCGATATGGACGTGACGGTTCTTGCCCGGGCGCCGGGCGCGGCACGGCGGCTTGCGGAGCGGTCCGGGTGCCGGTGGGGCGGGCTCGATGAGTTCAGGGGGGGCGACACCGACGTGGTGGTGCATGCGACCCCGGTCGGGATGGAGCCCGATACCCGGAGCCTGCTTGCCCCCGGCGACCTTAGAGCGGGGACGACGGTCTTTGACCTCGTCTACACGCCGCCGGAGACGCCCCTCATCAGGGCGGCGAAAGAG
>JAGVUK010000199.1 GCA_019136335.1 Methanomicrobiales archaeon | reverse complement strand
TCGACCTCCTGCTCCACCTCGCCGACCATCTTGAATCCCGGGAGCGGGTTTTCTATCATCCCATAGACGTAGATGTCGCCTTTCACCATCTGCCCGCCGACGCGGCCTTTGGCGTTGCCCTTGATGATGACGGTGCCGCCTTCGCCGTGGGTGGAGACGTGAATATCCGCATCGCCGCCGACGATGATCGTCCCGCCGTTGATGAACGTGGCCGTGTCGTTGCCGACGTCCCCGGCGACCCGGATCAGCCCGCCCTGCATGCCGCGCCACTCGCCGCGGGGCGATGCGCCCAGGTGGTGTCCGGCGTTCCCGTCGATGACGAGCTCGCCGCCTTCCATCCCGATGCCGCAGAAGGAGTCGACGTTTCCTCTCACGTGGATCTTCCCGCCTTTCATCCAGCCGCCGATGTACATGTCGGCGTTGCCTTCGATGACGATCTCGCCTGCGGTCATCTGCTGGCCGATCCTTTTCACACGGGTGCAGTCCCCGCGCAGGACGATCTTCGTCTCGGCTGCCGTCGCTCCGCCGTCGCCTGCAACCGTGAAGTAATTCCCGAGCGGGCTCTTCTGTTTGCCCTCCCAGACATCGAGGGCGGCGATCTCGGCGGCTTTCTTTCCTGCAAAGTTATCCGGAGTGATGTTCTGCCCCTCGAGCATGAGTTCGGGGGGGTTGGTCAGGGTGAGGATTACTGTTTTCATGATCATCGCCTCATTCTGTCGCGTCGACCTCGATCACCCGCGGGTTGTGGAGGTGTTCCTCAAAGAGCGAGTAGTTGTCGAGTTTCACGCTGTAGTGCCGGAGGAAGTGCTCGTAGATATCTCTCTGCACCTGTGCGTTCTCCGGGACCTTCACGTCGACCCAGACGGTCCGCTTTGCGGGCTCTGTGACGACCTCGCCACCTTTGACGGTCACGATGCCGTCCTTGACCAGGTAGGCGCACCGGGAGAAGGCCTTCTCGATCATCTCCGGGTCGGAGGGCATATTCTCGGGGTTGAGGGCGTAGACGGCGATATCGGCGTCCATGCCGGGGGCGAGCCCGCCGTAGATGTTGCTGACCCCGAGCGCCTTTGCCGGCCCCGCACGGGTCATCTGGGCGATCTCGTAGAGCGTGAGTTCGCGGTCGATGCCGTCTATGGATGTGGACTCGATCGTCCGTTCAAGCCACTTGAACGTCTTCATGGTCTCGTCACGCGCCGCACGGCTCATCAGCCACTTTATGACACGCGGGTAGCGGGTGAACGGCCCGGCGTTCGGGTGATCGGTGGTGATGAACGTCCGCATCGGGTCCCTGGAGAGGAGTGCAAGTTCCAGGCCGATGGCCCACTGGATGGTGCAGACCTTGACGTTCGGGCTGTAGATGTAGGGGACGATACCCGCCGCGGTCTCGAGTTCGACGTCCGTGTTTGCCCATTTCAGGTTGTTGAGGGCCTGGAGGTGGTGCTCGAACGGCCCGTCCGCGGTCATGGTCGTGGTCTCGTCGAGGGTCACCGCACCGAGGTCGATGGTGATGTTGTCGTGGGTGTTCACGTAGTCCATGATCTTGTCGGCCCGGGACTCGACGTTCCTCCAGGAGTCACCGCCGTAGGCGCAGAACTGGATGTGCGTGACGTGCATCACCTGTTCCCGGCCGAACTCGTTCTTTGCGGTGTAGCCCTCGGCGAGCCTGAGCGAGTCGAGGGTATCGGTGTAGTTGCCCGGGTTCCCGAGGTTGTTGCAGTGCAGGTGCATCGAATGGGGGAGGCCCAGGTGTTCGTTCGTTTCGATGAGACCGGTCACGATCTTTGCCGGGGTGATGTCGAAGTACGGGACCGGGTCGTGGATGTGCTCGCAGTTCAGCCCCCATCCCCAGGCCTCGGTTCCGCCGGGGTTCACGACCTTGATGGCGAACCCGCGCGTGGCCCGCAGCAGCCAGGCGGTGTAGGCGGCGTTGTTCTCGATCTCGTGGTTCTTGAGGTATTCGAGGGTGAACCAGTTGTTCCCGAAGACCGGCATCGCGGCGTTGTCGATGATCGGGGTGTCGCGGATCTCCTCGTGGACGTGCGGGGAGTGGAGCGGGGGCATCGCGGCCTCGTTGACGAAGACGTAGCCCATCCGGGCGTAGTCGTAGCCGGTCTTGAACGTGGAGGGGACCGAGAACCCCATCTCCATACGGTTGCACGTAGGAGATTTGTGGGGGCTCTTGAAGAGTTTGTCCTCCGGCCGGAAGAGCCGGCCGACGTTCACCTTCGGCCCGACCACGTGGGAGTGGATGTCGACGCCGCCCGCCATCACGGTCATACCGGCGGCATCGATCGTCTTCGGGCTCGAGAGGGCGCTCGTCTCGACGATCTTGCCGTCCCTGACCCCGATATCCATCCGGTCGCCCTTGATCCCCTGCAGGGGGTCAAAGACGAACCCGTTCTTGATTAAGAGTTCACCCATCGTTCATTCCCCCGCACGGACACCAACCGGGGCGGCCTTCACGTGCTCCTTCACGGTCTCTTCCGCCTCCAGTTCGCAGAGCCTCTTGTGGATCCGCTCGAAGAGCTCCTCGTCGCTGATGACGCCTTCGGGCGGGTCAATGACCTTGCGGTACTGGATCGGAACGTTGTCCATCCGATAGACGATGCCCGGGACCTCAACCCCGACGATGCCTACGGGGATGTGGAGGTCGGAGATCTCGCTTGCCATGCAGATGTTCGGGTCGATGGTGATCCAGGGGTGCTTCCGGAGATGTTTGACCGCCTCGATCGGGAAGTGGGCGCCGGCATCGGTCCCGATGTTGACGAAGGCGTCCACCTCGTCCCGCATCGCAAGGTCGATGGAACTCGTCTCGCCGGGGTTCATGTGGGCGATATCCCGTTTCGTCAGGTCCAGACAGTAGGGGAACCCGTACTGCCACGACCAGACCGCACCCGGTCCGGTGATGTTGTAGTGGCCCCGCATCGCCATGATCGTCCACTTGGTGAAATCGTTCAAGTCGCGGGTCAGGCTGATGGCGATGTCCACGTTGTGGTTCCGGCCGTCGGAGTGGCAGAGCCCCATGCCGTAGAAGATGGTGCCGAACCGGGCCTTCTTCATGATCTCGACAGCCTCAATGATCTTTTCCTTCTCGATCCCGGCGACCACGTCGGGGATATCGTGGCCCCGGACGACGGTGCGGAATGCGTCGAAGAGATCGTAGTCGTGCCCCTGCTGCACCTGCAGGTGGATGTCCGCCACCTGGGCGGTATCGGTGTGCCGGGGGTCGATGACGATGATCTTGCGGCTCTTGTGGCCCTTGCCGGTGAAAAACCCGCGCGGGAAGATGGAGTAGCGGGACATGTGCCTCGGGTGGGCGTGAGCCGGGTTTGCGCCCCAGTAGACGATGACGTCTGCGCGGTTCTTCGTCTCGCCGAGGGTGCAGCTCGGGTAGCCGTTATCGAATATAGCAAGGAACGAGGACCCGTGGCAGATGGACGCGCAGTTGTCGAGCACGGCCCCCGCCTTCTCGGCGACCTTGGCCGCGGCGGCCATGCCCTCGCAGTTGGTCGATCCGAACCCATAGATCAGGGGTTTTTTCGCGTTGTGGAGCACTTTCGCCGCGTAATCGACCGCCTCATCGTAGGAGATGTCCTTGTAGGTGCCGTCCGGCTGGCGGAGGCGGGGCAGCCTGATCCTCCCTTCGGTCGTGGCGTGGTGGAAGATCTGGTTCCCGATAGCGCAGGCGTTCTCCACCTCAAGGATCTTCTTTCCATCATCCGATACGGTTACGACAAGGTCGTCACAGCAGACGCCGCAATAAGGACATCCGACGTTCTCTATCTTTGTTGGCATTATTGTTCACCTCTCCACATCCCGACGGCTCCCTGAACGAGTTCAAGCGCACTTTTGCGCCTCTCGCCGTCCGCTGGTTCGACTGTCACCGGAAAGCCGCTGTATTGGGGTTCTCCCGTCGCCTGGGTCCGCGGGGGGACTATCTGGTTTGCCCAGACACCCTGCGGGATGAACGCAAGGCCGGGGTAGAGCGACTGGCGCCCTTTGACCGTCTTGACGATCACACTTCCGCATTCGCTCGTCACTTTGACGAGCTGGTTTGGGACCAGACCAAGCGCTTTGACGTCGTCGTCGTGCATCTCGATGATCGAGCAGGCCTCAAAGTATTCCGGGGTCGTTTTGCCCTTTTCCATCGCAACGCCTTCTTCGATGGAGCGCTGGGTGATCATGTTCAATGTAATCTTCTTCGCCATGGTTCTGCCTCGATGTGGTTGATGGGAACGGTCTCCCGGAACTCCGGCGAGTCGGCCCCGCAGAGCCCGGTGCTCCCGGCACGGCCCGTGGTGGACTCATCCAGGGATTGCAGGGTCTCTCCAGCCAGAGCACGGTCAGAGCACCGGATAGATCGTTTTATCATAACTTGTAATGTTTTGTATTTAACCATTCCGGATTTATAAGTAGTTTCACGTAATAACATTTACATCCGGTGTATTGGTCATGATATTTGTTTACAACGCGCAGTATGTGGGGTTTTCCGGGTGAACAATTTCCCCCTGAGCATCCTTCCGGTTTTTGTCCGGGTTTTGCCGATTCGTGCAGATGGTTTACGGATCGGGGTTTTCGGGTGCAAAAACAGGCCCGGGGTTTTGGCCCGCAGAGAGCATCAAAGCCCCCGGTCTCCAGGCCCCCTCCTGCCATCACGGGCTGAAGCCCTGGTGCCGGTTTGCACCCCCGGTCGCTCGCGCTGTCGCACCCACTCGCGAATTTCGCATCTCCATGGGGGATGCGCGGGGGGCGGTGGGATCTCGTGCGGGACCGGTCTTTCGTGCGGGGCCAGGGCCCGGTCTCAAATCCTTTGCTCCACGCGGAAGAGCGCGTTGTCTTGATGGTGGATTGCCGGCCCATCCACTGAACTTCCCCGCTCTTCGTGACAATGCGGGCAACCGGCGGTCCTTCCCACACACGAGATCCCTCAAGATAGGGTGAATCGGTCCGGTGGTACCCGGCGTTACCGGTTGCTGGTGCAGGAGGCTCTGCCGTCCTCTCCGTTCCCGGCCGGATCCCGGGGGGCGCAGGGGGCCGGGATCCTGTCGCCGCCCGACGAAATCCGTACCGGCAGCCCCATCCCCGCCGGCTGCAGGAGGATCCTATATGGGCGCATCTCTTTTATTCCCGGGTTCCTTGTGGCGCGTTTGAAAAACGAGAGTCTGAAAATTTGAATTCCGGGAAATCCTGCCCAGTTTGGGTAACGTTATATATCTTTAAGTCCAACCTATTGACCCGGATATATCCGATAACTTTTTTGCGGGAATAATTTTAATTATTGCTATCAGTATTGGTTATATTATTATTTAATGTTACTACTCTTCGATCCCCTTTTCGGCAGCCGTTTGTGAAATCTGGATGAGGGAAACTCTTTTTAAGTAACACGTTCAATTATCTGAACTGTCAAATCTCTGTTTTAAAATATCTGATTGTAAATATCACCGACATAAATATTACTTTGTGCAAAAAATCCCATCTAAATTCGCAAATTTTATTAATAACCCTCCTTCTACTCTTATAGTCCCTTTTGGGACGTGCAGTAGCGGCTTTCAGAGAACCGGGGCGCATGAATGCTCCGGCCTCTTTCACGAACGGAATGCATTGAACAAGGGTAAAAGGATGAAATACTATGGCTAAATACACGGAAACAATCGATCTCTATTCTGATGACGGGAAGCTGCTCAAGGGCGGCGTCACCCTCGACAGAATCAGCCCGCTGGTTAACCCGGCCACAAGTAAGATCATCGACCTGACCAAGAGAACGATCAACGTGAACCTTGGAGGCATCCAGGACGCGCTTAAGACCGGAAAACTTGGGAAAGGCAAGATCAAGGGAAGAGAACTTGACCTCCCCATTATGGAGAACAAGGACGCCATCGTCGCCAGGATCAAGGAGATGATCCAGGTCGAGGAGGGTGACGACACCGAGATCATGGAGTTCAACGGTGGAAAGCTCCAGCTCGTCAAAGTCCCGGCAAAGCGCCTGATGAACGCCGCCACCTACGACGCCGCGATCACGTCCGTCGCAGCCGCGACCACCTACGCGATCGTCGACCAGTTCGGCATCGACGCCTTCAACGCGTCCACCGTCAAGGCGGCCTGCTGGGGCAGCTACCCGCACACCCAGGATCTGGAGGGTGCGCTCGTTACGTCGATCTTGAACATCCCCCAGAACAACGAAGGTCTCGGCTACGCGCTCCGGAACATCCCGGTCAACCACACCGTCATGATGACCGGCAGGAACGCCCTGCAGGGCGCCGCACTCGCGTCCACGCTCGAGACCGCCGGTATCTTTGAGATGGGATCCGCCGTCGGGCCGTTTGAGCGCGCCATGCTGCTTGCCTACGCCTACCAGGGCCTGAACGCGAACAACATGGTCTATGACCTCGTAAAGGCGAACGGCCAGACCGGAACGGTCGGTACGGTCGTCCAGAGCCTGGTCGAGCGTGCCATCGAGGACAAGGTCATCACCCCCGGGAAGAAGGGCGGGTACTTCCAGTTCTACGACACGAAGGACCCCATGCTCTGGAACGCCTACGCCGCCGCCGGAACCATGGCAGCCACCATCGTCAACTGCGGTGCCGGCCGGTTCGCCCAGGCGGTCTCCTCGACGCTCCTGTACTTCAACGACCTGCTTGAGCACGAGACCGGTCTCCCGAGCACCGACTACGGCCGTGTCATGGGTACCGCCGTCGGGTTCTCGTTCTTCAGCCACTCGATCTACGGCGGTGGCGGCCC
>JAGVUK010000126.1 GCA_019136335.1 Methanomicrobiales archaeon | reverse complement strand
TGTATTCTGCAATTTTGAGGCAGGTCCGATTGAGCGGTGGAGGTCGTTTGAGGGGTGGCGCAAGGCACCCCTCCGTGCGAGGAGCGCGGTGCCGCAGCACGGCGCGACGAGCACCTCCAGCAGACGATGACCGGCGAGTTCCGAGCCGGTCATGGTCGTCAGAGGTCCCGGACAGGAGGAGAAGATCAGGCAGACGCCACGACTGGAGGGAGGTGAGGCTCGCGAAGTGGAGCGGGAGCGGAACGGAGCGAAGCGCCGGAGGCGCGGGCCTCGGCCGACCGGAGGGAGTGTGGTCTGCCGGTGGAGGGTTCAACCCCGCGGCTTTTTCCTCGGGTACAGGTTCACTCCGGTCATCGAGCATCGAGAAACGGTCTGGACTGCATAAATTCGACACCCCGGGCTGGACGGCCCGCTCCGGGTGTAGTCCGGCGAGGTCATACGCACCGGGAGATATGAGGGAGATGTATGGGTGACGGAGTCCGGGTTTGAACCCGCGTTTGAACCCTTCGACGTTGACGGGAGGAACACACGGATGCGTCGGTCAGTATTATCACCACGAAGAGAGATGCTATTCTATCGGTGAGATCATGAGGACGTTCACGGCCGTGCTCTACAGGGAAGAGGATATGTATGTAGCGGAGTGCCCGGAAGTCGGCACCGTCAGCCAGGGCAGGACAGTGGAAGAAGCGGTGGCCAACCTCAAGGAGGCTACGGAGCTCTATCTGGAAGAATTCCCGCTGGAAGACGGGAGAAGGCCGATCATCACGACGTTCGAGGTGGCTGAGGGTGCCCGGGCTTAAACCCATCTCGGGCGAGACGGTGATAAAGATACTCTCGAAACACTACGGATTTTCTGTGAGCGGGCAATCAGGGAGCCACGTACGCCTTTCGAAGGCGACGCCCGATGGAAAGTGCGACTGGCCGCAGGGCAGGAGCTTGAGAAACCCGGAGGGTTTCGAGACGCGATGCTCCGTCAGGAGCGGAGCGTGAGAAGACCAGAGGCCTTCGGGAGAGGAGAAAATCGACGGTGAGCGCCGGGGCCGGCGGGGTGGAGGCGGTGCTGGTGAAGGTGCTCGGCGGGGGTGAGGGAGTGGAAAACTAGGAATTGCACCCCCGGAGTTACCCCAGTCACTGAACTACTGACGAATGCCCCGTACAGCAGTAGTCATCGAGAAATTACCCCGCACTACCTCCCTCCATCGAATAGTTATATGGCAGATTTCCAGCACATCACCAGTTTTATATGGACTGTCGCAGATGATGTCCTTCGCGACGATTTTAAGCGCTCGAAATATCCCGATGTGATCCTGCCGTTCACAGTCCTGCGCCGCATCGATTGTGTGCTCGCGCCGACCAAAGAGAATGTGCTGAAAAAATACACTGAATTAAAAGACGAGATCCAGAACCTTGACGGTGTTCTCAAACACGAATCGGGCTACGCCTTTTACAATGTTTCAAAATATGATTTCAAACGCCTCCTCGACGACCCGGCGAATATCCATAAGAATCTGATAGACTACATCAACGGCTTCTCCGAGAACGTCAGGGATATCCTGGACCGGTTTAAGATCCGCAATTCTATCCAGGCCCTGCATGAGAAAGGATCGCTCTATCTGCTCATCCAGAAGTTTGCCTCCGATACGGTGAACCTTCACCCCGACCGCGTGAGCAGCCACCAGATGGGCTACATCTTTGAGGAACTCATCCGGAAGTTCAACGAACAGAACAACGAGAATCCCGGTGAGCACTTCACGCCCCGCGAGGTGATCAAACTGATGGCGAACCTCATGCTCACGGGCGATGGGGATATGCTCGCCCACAATCATATCATCAAAACGGTCTTTGATCCCGCCTGCGGAACCGGCGGGATGCTTTCGGTCACCAAGGAGCACATCCTCGCTGATATCAACCCGAATGCGGACATCCGGCTCTTCGGGCAGGAGACAAATGACGAGACGTATGCAGTCTGCAAGAGTGACATGCTGATCAAGGGGGATGACCGCGATGCAGACAATATCAAGCCCGACACCTCGTTCTCAAGAGATGGTCACCCGAACACGAAGTTCGACTATATGATCTGCAACCCCCCCTATGGGAAGTCCTGGAAGAAGGAGGAGGACTTCATCAGGGCTGAGTACGATCGCGGGTCGGTCGGGCGGTTCGAGGCGGGTCTCCCCCGTATCAGCGACGGGCAAATCCTCTTCCTGCAGCACATGCTCGCCAAGCGCAAGGTGCCGGAGGACGGCGGGAGCAGGATCGCGATCGTCATGAACGGCTCGCCGCTCTTCACCGGGGATGCTGGTTCGGGAGAGAGCGAGATCCGGCGCTGGGTTCTGGAGAACGACTGGCTTGAGGCGATCGTGGCGCTGCCGGGTCAGCTCTTCTACAACACCGGGATCAACACCTACATCTGGGTGCTCTCGAACCGGAAGGAGGAGAGGCGGAAGGGGAAGGTGCAGCTCATCGATGCGACCGGGTGCTACGCGAAG
>JAGVUK010000057.1 GCA_019136335.1 Methanomicrobiales archaeon | reverse complement strand
GTGACGTTCTTTTTCGCACGGCTATCGGTGAAGAAGACAGTACGCTTCAGCGTTCCTGGGTGCTTCAGCGTTTGTAGGGTTCATACTTACTCATTATCAGAGGTTGTATATATACTCTGAGCCCCGGGCCGTGCAACGCCCCGGCGATTCGGCGAAATCTTTAATAACAACCCCCGACAACATTATTAGAGCAGAAACCCGCCTTAACTCAGACTGGTAGAGTGCGCGGCTGTAGTATAGTCTTCGCTCTCGGGCGAACTGCGCGGCTACCGCGATGTCCCCGGTTCGAATCCGGGAGGCGGGATCCACCCATCAAAAGTGCCCAGGTAGTGTAGTGGCCTATCATGACGGCCTGTCACGCCGTCGACACGGATTCGAATTCCGTCCTGGGCGTCATTTTCTCCCATTTTCAAAGGAAGAGCAGAGCGTATCTTCCGTCCACCGGCAGAGGAAAAACCGCCCTTTGCCTCCGGGAATAGGCCGGAAACTGTCACGGGTTTACCGGATAATCGTGAACTGCGCCGATCCGGTAACCGCACGATGAGATACTGTTAAATATTAGATCTTATTTTTATTTTCCAGATAAAATATATATACCTGAATGCTGTATCCGGTGCCATGCACGCTCTGGTAAAATGGATTGAGAGTGATCCCGTATTCGAGACTCTGGGGACGCTCATCGTCGGGACCGGTATCCTGCTTCTTGCAGGCCTGATACTATATGCCTGGGGATATCTGATCTGACGGCATGCCGCGGCCGCCGGGATACTGCACCGTATGGCGGCTCCCGGCGGCCCGGAATACTCTCGTGCGGCGGTATTCCCGGCGCGGTCTGAGCCGGGCCGGGCACCCCTGCGGAGAGCCTGCCGGTGCCGCCCTCGCCCGTGCGATGCGCCGGGCACCGGCCGCCTGAAGCCGAATGATCAACCCTTATCACAACTCCGCCTCAACGTGTGATGCGAGCGGTTACGACCCGCGGATGTGACTTGAGATGACTCACGCTATGCTGCCGGAGACCGGAGACGAACACCCGCATGAGCATGACCTGCAACCTCTCCTTTCCCGGCTCTTTGACCCGGACAAGGTTGTGCGGGCACAGGCCGTGCAGGGGCTTGCAGCGATTGGAAGACCCGCCGTGCCTGCCTGCATCGCCTTACTGCAGGACGCCGACTGGAGGGTGCGCTACCGTGCGGCGGAGGCTCTCGGCCTGATCGGCGACGGCGAGGCGTATACGCCCCTCGTTGCCGCACTCGGCGACGGAAAAGACCATGTCCGCTACATGGCGGCGAAGGGGCTCGGGCTGCTCGGCGACCCCCGGGCGGTTGCACGCCTCGGGGCGATGCAGCGCGACGAGAACGAGTTCGTGCGGCGGAGCGCCGCCCGCTCCCTCGGCATGATCGGCGGCGCGGAGGCGATCGGCCTGCTTCGTGCGGCGCTCGGGGACGAGGCGACCGAAGGCGTCCGTGCGGCAATCCTTGCGGCCCTCCGCGATGCGGGAGTCGAGGGTGCCTGACACATTTCCCGGCCCGGGCGTGAGCTAACGGGTGCGGATGGCGATGCAGTCTCTCGCGAAGAGCCGAAGCCGCGAAAGGGAGTTGCAAGTAACCAGACACCAGAATTCGCGTTCTTCGCAGCTTCGCGTGAGTTAGTGCATCGATTCTCAATTGCTGGCACTCTCACCGGAGGAGATCATCGATCGTGTTTCGCACCGCCCGGGCGTTTGCATCCCCGGGCACGGATTTTCCCGGGTATTCCCCTGCACCGTCCCCGCCCCCCTCCCGGGCGGGGGCTTTGAGGAGGAACGTACGAGTACCCACCTGCGGGGAGGGGAAACCCCCTCCCCGGTCCCCTCCCCTCCATGGCGATATCCCCCATGGTCCACTCCCTGGGGAGATCCCGGAGGAGAACCGGATACGGCTCATCCCCGGGCTATCCCCACGCACTGCCCCCGCCCCCGGGAGGGGCGGGGGAGGAGGCCGGGCGGGGTGGGGGGACAGAGAAGAGCGCTATGGGTGGGAGGGGACGAAGGCCAGATCTGGCCCGTTAGTTTGGAATCACTGCATTAGTGGATGGGGATAACGATACGGCCTCTCGCGAAGAGCCGCGAAGCCGCGAAGCCGCGAAGGTGAGCCTACATCGCTACAGCAGATCATAGTGAACCAGGGGCCTGTTTCTGCACCTTAACCCCGGATATAAGCCCCGTCATCCTCTCGCGACGATCACCGTGATGTTGTCGGTGCTTCCCGCGTCCTTCGCGGCATCGATCAGTCTCCGGCATGCCGTATCGGGTTCGTCGGCGAGCACGATCTCCTGGATGACACCTGCCGGGACATAGTCGTGGAGCCCGTCCGAACTGAGCACCAGGACCGCCCCGGCGATCTCCGCGAAGTCGAGGTCGACCCGTACCCCGGCCGAGAGGCCGAGCGCCTGGGTCAGGATGTTCTTCCCCGGGTGGAGCATCGCCTCGGCGGGGGAGAGAACCCCCGCGTCCACCAGGCCCTGCACGTAACTCTGGTCGCGCGTATGCCAGACAGACGACGGTGTGATGACGTATGCCCTGCTGTCGCCGACGGTGCCGATCCAGCACCTCCTGGAGCCGTCAACGATCGCCGCCGAGAGGGTTGTTCCAGCGTTCAGGCGGTTCTCCTGGTTATATGCGTATATCCCGGCGTTTACGCGCTGGAATGCCTGTTCGAGCACTGCGGCGGGTTTTAGCCCTGGAAGGCATTCGCCTGCGGTCACTTCCAGGACCCGGATCGCCATCCTGCTCGCAACATCCCAGCGGGCATGCCCCCCGAGCCCGTCCGCGACGGCGTACATGGAGTACCCGGCCGCTTCACCGGCAAAGAACGCGTCCTCGTTCTGCTCCCGCCCGCCGATGTCGCTCACTGCCGCGTATCGGAGCCCTGGCCTTTCCTTCACGTATACCACTCTGGGTGTCCGGGCGAATAGCCTTTTGGTGCTTGATCTCCCGCGGGAGACCGGTCCTCCCTCACCATCGCCATTCTCCTTTTCCGGGGGGAAAGGAGGGGCGTCAATGCCGGAGTTACGGGGATCGGGACCCGGGTTTGAAGACAGAGACCGATCCTGTACCGGCAGGGTATGGAAGATCGTACCCGCCCGGCGCCGGAGAGGCACAGAAGACGGGAGAGTATCTGTTCGTGCGGCTCAGCGGCTGCGTTTACCCCCGCCGCCATGTCCCGCCGCATCTGCGGCGACGGCGTGATGCGGACTGACCGTGCCGACGTATCCTGCGTGGGCAAGTGAAACGGCAGCGTTGATGATCCCGATCTGTGAGAACGACTGCGGGAAGTTGCCCATATGGGTTCCGGTCGCCGGCTGGATCTCTTCGGCGTAGAGGCCGAGCGGACTCGCGCGTGCAAGGAGGTTCTGGAACATCCGGTGCGCCTCCCCTGTGCGCCCGGCACGCATCAGCGCGTTGATGAGCCAGGTCGTGCAGACGACGAAAGACCCTTCCTTCCCGGTCACGCCTTCCGGGGCGTCGATGTAGCGATAGCAGAGGCCATCGACGACAAGGTGCTCAAGCGTCGCATCTATCGTCGAGAGCATCCGCGGGTCATCTCCCCTGATGAAGTTGATGGTGGAGAGGCGCAGGTTCGCGGCATCGAGGTGCTCGTCTTCGTACGACTGTTTGAATGCGCCCAGCGCATCGCTCCATCCCTTGTTGAGCACTTCCTCGTGGATCATGTCACGTTCGCGGCGCCAGACTTCAATGTCGCCCGGGAGCCGCATCTCTTCCGCGATCTCGATCCCGCAGTCGAGGGCGAACCACATCATGGCTTTACTGTAGACGAAATGCCGCACGCCGCCCCTGACCTCCCAGAGCCCGCTATCACGGTCATGCCAGTGCCGGGTCACCCAGTCGAGCATCTGCCGCATCGTCTCCCAGAGCGGCGTCGGATCGTATTTCCCGATCCGCCAGGCGAACTGAATGGCTCCCATGACTTCGCCGTAGACGTCGAGTTGTTCCTGGACCGCCGCCTGATTCCCGATCCTCACCGGCCGGGAGTCCCGGTATCCCCTGAAGTGGTCGAGCACCTCTTCGGCGGTTCCGCTCTCCGGGACAATCGGATACAGGGTCGAGATGCCCGTCCCCTTCAGTTTGACCGTGCGCACGAGCCAGTCGAAGAACGGTTGTTCATCGTCGAGGTACCCGGCAAGGAGGAGTGCGTACAGCGTGAACGATGCATCGCGTATCCAGGTGAAGCGGTAATCCCAGTTTCGCTCGCCGCCGAAGGTCTCCGGAAGGGATGTCGTCGGCGCGGCAACGATGGCCCCGGATGGTTCGTAGGTCATCAACTTGAGGGTGAGAGCGCTACGGATCACGGTATCGCGATACGGTCCTTCGTACGTGCAGGCGCCGCTCCAGTTCCGCCAGTAATCGGTCGTCGCCTTCAGGGCATCTGCCGGGCCGAGCTGCGGCAGGGTGGCATCATCCTCCGTTGCGAGCGTGAAATCTGCCGTTTCACCCGCGCGAAGCGTGACCCGGCAGGCCAGTGCTTCGCCTGCATCGTCTGCCTCCCATATCGCCGGTCCAGTGAGCGTATATCCCCCAAACGTCGCCTGATTCCCATGAAGTGCAAACTCCGGGGGCGTGCGGGCGTAGTTCGGCCGGGGCAGGCAGCTTGAGATAACCCTGACCTTCCCGTCGGTGCATTCCGCGATGCGTATAATCCTGCCGGGAGCCGGAAGCCGGCGGAGCCGGGCAACACTTGCGATGTCCATGAAGTCCCGGATAACCACGGTTCCACCGGTGCACTGGAAGGTCGTCTCAAGGATGTTCGTCGCCTCCCGATACCGGTGCGAACTCTCGAACGGTTCCTCCGGCTGTACGCTCCAGTAGCCACCGCGGTCGGGATCGAGGATCCGGGCAAAGAGCGATGGAGAATCGAACCTATGGAAGCAGAGCCAGTCGACGGACCCTCTGCTGCTGATGAGCGCCGCGGTGTGCCCGTTCCCGATCACCCCGTAGTCCTCGATCGGCCGGTACTCGTCACGGGGCTGCACGGGCGTCTGCGATTGGATCTGGTCGGACATATCAATCACGTGGTCGCGCTACACCTTTCAGTTCACGGGGGTGCCTGCCGGCCCTGAAGTGTTCTTCGATCTCTTCGAGCGTGAGCCCTTTCGTCTCGGGCACCAGCCTGAGGACGAAGAACCACGCAATGATGCTCACGAGTGCATAGAGCCAGAAGACGCCGGCCTGATCCAGTATTCCGACCAGCGTCAGGAACGTCAGGGTGATGAGGAAGTTCGCGGCCCAGTTGGCGACGGTTGCGACGCTCATGGCCCGTCCCCGCACATTGAGCGGGTAGATCTCAGCAATCAGCAGCCAGAACACCGGCCCGAGGCCGATAGCGAACGAGGCGATGTATGCCGTCAGGCTGACCGCGGTGATCAGCCCGAGGAGACTCCCGCCCTGCACCGCTCCGCTGAAAGCAAACCCGGCCCCGAGTACGGCGAGACTTACGGCCATGCCCGCGATCCCTGCAAGGAGAAGAGGACGGCGCCCCGTCCGGTCGATGAGCACGACAGCGGCGGCGGTGGCGAGGACGTTCACGGTGCCGACGCCCGCAGTCGCCGCGATCGAGGCACCGGCAGAATGCAGCCCTGCAAACTGGAAGATTGTCGGGGCGTAGTAGATGACGGTGTTGATGCCGGTCAGCTGCTGCAGGACGGCCAGGCCGAGACCGACGATCAGGGGCATTCGCACCGACGGCGCCAGCAGGTCCGACCATCTGCCGCCTTTTTGCGCCTTAATCGACTTCCTGATATCGTCGAGTTCGCCTGATACCTCCCTGGTTCCGCGGATCTTTTGGAGAACGGCGGTTGCCCGGTCTGTCTGCTGCCGGGACGCGAGCCACCGGGGACTGTCCGGGAGCAGGAGCATTCCGACGAGGAGAACCGCGGCCGGCACCGCACCTAAAGCGAACATGGCACGCCAGTCGCCGCTTGAAGAGAAGAGGTAATCAACCCCGTAGGAGATGAGGATCCCGAGCGTGATGAAGAGCTGGTTGATCGATACCATGCCGCCGCGGAGTGCCGAAGGCGCAATCTCCGATATATATAGAGGGACGACGAACGACGCGACGCCGATGGCCATACCGATCAGCACGCGGCCGGCGAGGAAGACAGGCAGGCCTGCTGCAACGACGACGATCCCGGTGCCTGCAAGGAACGCGGCCGACGCGGCGATGATCGAGAGGCGCCGCCCGGCCCTGTCGGCAAGGAGGCCGCCGGCGATCGCGCCCAGGATTGCGCCGACGAGCACCGAACTGGTCGCGATCTCTTCCAGGGTCGGCGGGAGAGCAAACTCGCTGGTTATGAAGAGGATCGCCCCGGAAATGACTCCCGTATCGTACCCGAAGAGGATTCCTCCGACGGCCGCCACTGCAACGGCGATGGAGGCGAATAGCGTGAGGGCCGTTCTCTTCACCGTTCCGCCCTGTGTTTTCATACTTCGCTCCCTGCTTAATGCGTGAACCGGTTTCTCAGGGGCAGATTAACCTGAAACAGACATATATCCCGGGACGAGGCGCGTACTGCATCCCGTACCTCCGCAGTACCCGGGTCCTGCGTTCGGCGGTTTCTCTTCGGGTGACGGATGCTTCATCCGCACCTACATAAATATAGTGATGGAACGCGCCCGGCGGGATCGAGACTCAACCGGCCCCGGAAGGGCCGGGGTCGCTCTCCGCCGCCTTTCCCATCAGTTTCGTGACCCATGGGGCCGGACGACTCGTGTGCTCAGATGTTGAGGGGGTTCTGGAGTAACTAAGGGAACCCGCGGGAAAGCCCGTTCTCTCTGGCGCACTCAATAGCGTACGCATACTCCCGCGCCGTGATCGGGCGCTGCAGCGCCGCAAGCACCGGGCTCCTCCCCCC
>JAGVUK010000219.1 GCA_019136335.1 Methanomicrobiales archaeon | reverse complement strand
AGCTCCCGCACCTTGCGCTCCAGATCGCGCAGGCGCTCATCGTTCACGGCCGGTGCCGCCGGCTGTTCGGGTTCTGTCATCGTCTCCATCTCCTTCTCGCGTTCTGCGAGTTCCCGCTCAAGGAACCGTATCCTCGCATCTTTCTGCGCCATTGTCTCCCTCGAATTAATCCTTGATAATAATTACGTAATAATATTACTATGGATTCCCGGAAAGAAGAATGATTACATTTTATCGGGATGTAACGGATATCCCGCCGGCAGTCGCCGGAGCCGGCAGTCGCCGGATATGCAGCCTGCACGGACAAATCCTGCAAAAGAAAGAATATTACCTCACCAAAGCAACCTTTTTTCTGCATGTCTAATCTGGCAAACTTCGATCCGGAAGTCGCAGGCGTCATCGAGAACGAGCGCCTGCGTCAGATCAACGGGTTGGAGCTGATCGCCTCCGAGAACGTCGTCAGCAAGGCGGTTCTCGAGGCGATGGGCTCCATCATGACCAATAAGTATGCCGAGGGCTACCCCGGCAAACGCTACTACGATCATGAGCCAGAGCCTCACCCAGGGGGGCCACCTCTCCCACGGCTCGCCGGTCAACATCACCGGGCGCTGGTACTCCATCTTCCACTACGGCGTCGACCCCGTGACGGAGACGCTCGACTACGCGGTCATCGAGGATATGGCGCGGATCGTAAAACCCCAGATCATCGTCTGCGGCGCGAGCGCCTACCCGCGCGAGATCGACTTTAAGGCGTTCCAGGAGGTCGCCGACACCGTCGGTGCGCGGTGCATGGCCGACATCGCCCACATCGCCGGACTCTGCGCGACCGGATACCACAACTCCCCGGTCGGCGTCGTCGATATCGTGACGACGACGACGCACAAGACCCTGCGGGGCCCCCGGGGCGGCGCCATCATGTGCGGCAAAGAGGACGCCGCCGCCATCGACAAGTCCGTCTTCCCCGGCATGCAGGGCGGCCCGCTGATGCACATCATCGCCGCAAAAGCGGTCTGTTTCAAGGAAGCGCTGACCCCCACGTACAGGGACTACTGCGGACAGGTCGTCAAGAACGCACGCGCGATGGCCGGCGTCCTCGCAGAGGAAGGGCTCGACCTCGTCTCCGGCGGCACCGACAACCACTTAATCCTCCTTGACCTGACCGGGGTTTCCACAAACCACGAGCACCTCACCGGCCTTGCGGCCGAGACCGCGCTTGGAGAGGCGGGCATCACCGTCAACAAGAACACCATCCCCCGCGAGCAGCTCAGCCCCTTCGTGACGAGCGGTCTGCGCATCGGCACGCCGGCCGTCACCTCCCGTGGCATGAAAGAAGAGGAGATGAAACAGATCGGTCACTGGATCGCCCGGGTCGTGAAGGATGTCGCCCGCGACCGGACCTCAAAGAAGGCGATCACCGAAGTGAGGGAAGAGGTTATTGCCCTCGCAAGCAAGTATCCCCTCTACCCAGAAGTAGCATGATACTCGACGGAAAAGCGGTCTCTGAGAAGAGGCTCGAGATCCTCAAGGAGAAGATAGACGAGTCCGGGCTCTACCCACGCCTCGCGACCGTCATTGTGGGAAACGATCCCGCATCGCAGATGTATGTCCGGATGAAGCACCGGGCGTGCGAGCGCGTCGGGATCGGGTCCGTCGGCATCGAGCTCCCGGAGGACGCCTCCACGGAACGGGTGCTTGAGACGATCGCGCGCCTCAACAACGACCCGGACATCGACGGCATCCTGGTCCAGCTGCCGCTCCCCCGGGGCGTGGACACCACCCGCGTCATCGATGCGGTCGCGCCCATAAAGGATGTGGACGGGTTCCACCCCTTCAACCTGGGCCGCCTTCTTGCCGGGAAACCGGTCTACGCCCCCTGCACCCCGCAGGGGATCATGACGATCCTCGACGAGTACGGGATCCCGGCCCGCGGGCAGCGGGCGGTCGTCGTCGGCCGGAGCATCGACGTAGGGAGGCCCATGGCCGCCCTGCTCCTGAATGCCGACGCAACCGTCACGATCTGCCACTCAAAGACGAGGAACATCGAGGACGAGACGCGGAACGCCGACATCCTGGTCAGCGCGGTCGGAAGAGCGAAGTTTGTCAGGCCGGAGATGGTAAAGGTTGGCGCGACGGTCATCGACGTCGGGATCAACTACGACGAGCAGGGTAAACTCTGCGGCGACATTGATTTCGAGGCGGTGCGCGAGCGGGCGGGGGCGATAACCCCGGTCCCCGGCGGCGTCGGCCCCATGACGATCGCGACGCTGATGGAGAACACCTTCAAGGCAGCCAGGTTGAGGACATGCTGCGACGAGACTGCACGATAAACCGCCTCCGGATCGGCGGCGACGCTCCCGTCCGCCTGATGGGCGTCATCAACTGCAGCCCCGAGTCGTTCTACCGGGGTTCCTACACCCCGGCCGGCCGGATATACGACCGGGCTCTTGCCATGATCGATGCGGGCGCCGACCTGATCGACCTCGGGGCGCGGAGCACGGCCCCGGGCTCTTCCCCCATCACCGTTGCCGAGGAGGCGGCACGGATGGACACGGCGCTCTCCGAACTCGACGGGACCGGGATCACCCTCTCGGTGGACACCCGCTATGCGGAGGTGCTCGAGGTCTGCCTCCGCCACGACGTCCACGCGGCAAACGACATCTCCGGTCTTGCCGACGAGCGCTACGCCCGGGTGGTCGCCGACTCCGGGCTCCCGGCATTCGTCATGGCAAGTTTCAGGGAGCCTGGCGATGCGGTCGGGCTTGCCGCAACGCTCGCCGCGCTCGATGCGGTTGTGGCGCGGTGCGCGCGCCTCGGGATTGAGGACGTAGTCCTCGACCCCGCTGTCGGGAGATGGGTCCCGGGGAGGACGAGCGAGGACGACTGGGAACTCTGCCGGAACTTCGAGTCGTTCTCGTCCTTCGGCCGCCCGGTGCTCGCTGCGGTCTCCCGGAAGACGTTCATCGGGGATCTGCTCGGGAGAGAGCCCGAAGACCGGCTCGCCGGGACGCTCGCGGTCACGGCGATGCTGGTGGAGAAGGGAGCGAGCGTCGTGCGGAGCCACGACGTCCGCGAGACTGCCGACCTCCTGCGGGTCTCCGGGAAGATGAGGAGACTATGACGACACCGTCGTTCTCGGTCTACGGCCTCGCGACCGCGCTGATCTGTGCCGGCGACGACGTCGCGGCTCACCTCATCGCGGCGGCCGGGCGTTCGGAGTGCGGGGGGTTTTTGGCCGGCGACGTCATGGTCGTCGCCGAATCGGCCGTTGCCACCGCCGAAGGGCGGGCCGTGCACCTTGCCGGTGTCGAGCCGTCTGATGAGGCGCTCAGGCTCGCTGAAAAATACCATATGGACCCCCGCCTCGTCGAGGTGGTCCTCCGGGAGAGCGACCGGGTCGTCGGGGGCATCCCCGGGTTCCTGCTCTGCATGAAGAACGGGACGCTCCTCCCGAACGCCGGGATCGACGCCTCGAACACCCCCCACGGCTCCGTCCTCCTCCTGCCGGCCGACCCCGACACATCGGCGGCGCGGATACGCGCGATGATCCGGGAGCGGTCGGGGGCGGACGTCGGCGTCATCGTCATCGATTCAAGGACGCACGCGATGCGCCTCGGATGCAGCGGGGTCGCCATCGGGTGCTCAGGGATCCCGTCGGTGCTCGACGAATGCGGAAAACAGGACCTCTTCGGCCGCGAACTCGAGGTCACCAAGCGGGCGGTGGCGGACTGCATCGCGTCCGCCGCGGAACTCGTGATGGGAGAGGCAAACGAGTGCGTCCCCGCAGCCGTGGTACGGGGGCTCGGGCTCCCGGTCGGCGACTACGCCGGGGTCGCCACCATCGACGCGTCAGAGTGCCTCTTCATGGGCGTCGCGCTGCACGCCGACCCGTCCCTTCTCGTCGATGACAAGAGAGAACCCTGAGTTCTCCAGGTACTCCCGGCTCTTTCTCCCTTTTCCATGGATCAGGATCTCGACGAGGTCTTCCTTCTCGTCGATATCGGTCGACATCCGGAACGAGTCGATCACCTCGACGGAGAAACCGCACTCTCCCGCGATCCGCAGGTGGTCGAGGAAACTTGCGCCGTAGTAGTCGGCGCGGAAGCACCGGGGCTTTTTGAGAAATATAATGTTCGTCCCGCCGCCCCGGCCCGGCACGATGGCCATATCCTTCTCGGTGCGGATCAGCCGCTGGATGTCCCCGGCCGTCACCAGGGGGAGGTCAGCCATGATGATGAGTGCCGGACAGTGGAACTGCCCGAGCGCCCAGTTGATCGCCTCGTTCAACGACTCTTTCCTGACGGCGACGAGCGCGTTCTCGTGCTTGAACGGGTGGGTGCAGAGGAGGGTGGCGCTGCACCCGGACTTCAGCACGGATGCGATCACGTCTTCAAGCATCGCCCGGGCGAACGCCTCCCGCTCTTCCTGGTCGAGGATGCAGGAGAGGCGTGTCTTTGGGTTGACGGGCTTAAAGGGGATGAGCGCGTGGAAGTACATTGAGAAACGGTTGTCGGGATAGCATCAAAAAGGCATCGTTACGGTTGTGCGCCGGACACCTGACCCCTAACCTTGATGTGGAAAGGTGCCGACATATACCCATGCACCGCCGCGTGATCACCTTCTCAAGGAACGCGTTCCTCCCCTTAACGACGGTCTGCAGGAACCGTTGCGGCTACTGCTGTTTCCGGACGCCGGTACGGGAGGGGTGCGTCATGCCTCCCGGCGAGGTGCTCCGCACCATGGAAGCGAGCGCGAGTCTCGGCTGCACGGAGGCGCTCTTCACCTTCGGGGAGCGCCCGGGTGCGGTGCCGGGGTTTGCCGCCGTGCTCGGCAGGATCGGCTATGCCGACATCCTCGACTACGTCTACGACCTCTCTCTTGCGGCCGTAAGAAGGGGGCTCCTCCCGCACACCAACGCCGGCATCCTCTCCTACGAGGAGCTCGACCGGCTCCGCGCGGTGAACGCGAGCATGGGGCTGATGCTCGAGACGACCGCAGAGATCCCTGCACACCGCGACTCCCCCGGAAAGGATCCGGCGGTCAGGATCGAGATGATCGAGAACGCCGGCAAGCTCTCGATACCGTTCACGACCGGGATCCTGGTCGGGATCGGCGAGACGATGGAGGACCGCGAGGAGTCCTTCGAGGTCATCCGGGACCTTCATTCGCGGTTCGGCCATATCCAGGAGGTGATCGTGCAGAACTTCTGCCCGAAACCCGGGACACTGATGGAAGGCGCACCGGCTCCCGACACGGACGAACTCTGTGCGACGATAACCCTCGCCCGGGAGATCCTCCCGGCAGACGTCGCAGTGCAGATACCCCCGAACCTCGCAGACGCATCGCACCTGGTCGGGTGCGGCGTCGACGACCTCGGCGGGGTCTCCCCGCTCACCATCGACTACGTCAACCCCGAGCGCCCCTGGCCGCAGATCGAGGAACTGAAGAGGGTTGCCGGGGACGCCGAACTGCGGGAACGGCTCTGCATCTACCCGCAGTATATCGAGAAGGGCTGGTATTCCCCTCTTCTCGAACCCCTGATCCGGCGGCTCGCGGCGCGGATCGCGGCACCCGGCCAGGGGGAGGGTGCATAACCTCATCATGCATCCCGATCAACACCTACGAGGAGATCTGGCGATGAAACAGGTTGACCTCCTCTACACAGGGAAGGCTAAGTCCGTCTATCGCACCGACGACCCGGACGTCTACATCATGAAGTTCCGGGACGACATCACGGCCTTTGACGGCGGGAAGAAAGATACCCTGGGCGGCAAGGGGAGATATAACGCGGAAGTCTCCTCGTTCTTCTTCAGGTACCTGGAGGAGAACGGGATCCGGACCCATTACCTCGCGAGCGTCGAGCCCGCCGTCATCGCGGTGCGGGGTCTCACGATGATCCCGCTCGAGGTGATCGTGAGAAACGTCGCGGCCGGCTCCATCGTGCGCAACTACCCGTTCCGGGAAGGAGAGGTGCTCGATCCGCCGGTGATCGTCATCGACTACAAGAGCGACGCCCACCACGACCCGATGCTCAACGACGACCTGATCTACGCTCTCGGGCTTGCCACGCCCGAAGAACTCGACCAGATCAAGGCGATGGCACTCGCGATAAACGAGGTGCTCTCGGAGTACCTCGATGCGCGCGGCATCACCCTGGTCGACTTCAAACTCGAGTTTGGCCGGAGTAATGCCGAGATCGTCGTCGGCGACGAGATCAGCATGGACTCGATGCGGCTCTGGGATAAGGAGACCGGGGCGTCTCTTGACAAGGACGTCTACCGTTTCAACAAGGGAGACGTCCTGGAGACGTACGCCGGCGTCGCGAAACGAATACTCGCGCCGCCCAAAGGAGGATCTGCATGAACTATACCGTAACCATCACCATTGCACTCAAGGAAGGAATGCTGGACCCCGAAGCGCGCGCCATCCGGCACGCCCTCGCGAACCTGGGGTTCCCGGCCGGGGACCTCGCTACAGCGCGCCTTTTCCGGATCACGCTCGACGCGGCGGATGCGGCGGCGGCGAAAGAAGAGGCACGGCAGATGTGCGAGCGGCTCCTCGCAAACCCGGTCATCCACCGCTACACGATTGAGGTCGAGTGAGGTATGAGGTTTGCTGTGGTGCAGTTCGGCGGGAGTAACTGCGACCGGGACACCCACCACGTTCTCGCGGACGTCTGCGGGGTCGATACGGACCTTGTCTGGTACAAGGACGGCCTCGTCCGCCCTTACGACGCCGTGGTGCTCCCGGGCGGGTTCTCCTACGGGGATTACCTCCGGGCGGGGGCCATCGCCGCCCGGACGGCGATCATGGCCGATGTCGTCAGGCACGCGAAGGGCGGGGGGTTGGTCCTCGGGATCTGCAACGGCGCGCAGATCGGCTCTGAGGCCGGACTGGTCCCTGGCACGTTCACGCTGAACGCCTACCCGAAGTTCATATCGCGGCACGTCTACCTCCGCGTCGAGAACGCCGCATCCCCGTTCACCAGCCTCTACCGGGAGGGCGAGGTTGTCCGGGTGCCGATTGCCCACAAGGAAGGCCGGTATGTCGCCCCCGCGGACGTGATCGCACGGCTGAACCGTGAGGGAAGGGTCGCGTTCCGGTTCTGCGACGAGCACGGCAACGCAACACCGGAGAGCAACCCGAACGGGTCGGCGGAGAACATCGCCGGCGTCCTCTCGGAGGCGGGAAACGTCCTCGTGATGATGCCGCACCCCGAGCGGGCGAGCGAGTCCGTCCTCGGAACGGAGGACGGGGTCAAAATCTTTAACTCGATGATAGCCCATATCGAAGAGCACGGACGGCAGGAGGCCTGATACATAGTATGACCGAAGAAGAGATCGAAGCGACGCGCGCGAAGGCGAAGGCCACCGGATCATCATCTGCCCCTGCCTCTATCACGAGCAGGAGATCGAAGAGCAGGGGTCCTGCCACTGCAGGCTGTTCTTCAAGAAAAAATCCGAATAAAACCCTTTTTGTTCGCCCTCCCGGCCCCGGGACAGGGTGATTCCTCTCGGGACCGACGGGCTCCGGCGTTGAGCGCGAAGGAAGGTCACGAATGCATCGGTTCCCGGGAACCAAAGAGATTACCGCTCAGGTTTCACTCTATCCGGAAGGCCGCGAAGGGGGGGCACGCCCGGGCATCGCCCTCGCCCTCCCGGGGATAGGGGAGGAGGCCGGGGGCCGGCGAGGCGAGAGAATACAGAAAAGAACATCCGGGCGTCATTTTAGCCGGGGAGGGAGCTCGTCACCTCTCCCGCCCCCACCCCCCGTGGCGATAGCCACCACGGTCCAGTGCACGGGGAGATCCCAGGAAGATCCCGCCCCGGGTCGGCTCTCCCCGCCCTTCCCGGGAAACCGATGTCAGCGCCGCTCCCCG
>JAGVUK010000004.1 GCA_019136335.1 Methanomicrobiales archaeon | reverse complement strand
CAATCAATCCTTGTGGTACTACTCGCACCGGATACTGATAATCCTCACTTTTTGTGTTAGAGGCGTGCGGGCCCGACGTCCTCGAACCCCTGCCGCTGGCCGGTCCCGGCGAGTTTCTCGAGCTCCTTCGGGTAGAGCGCAAGCCGGACGGCGTTCGCGGCATGCTCCCGGGTCCGCTGCTCCATCAGCCAGGCAAGTTCCTTTGCGTCCTTCGCCTCGTCCTCGTGGACGAAGACCTCGATGATGTGTTTATTGGTCAGAAGCTGGCAGAGGATGAGGCCCTGAGAGGCCTCGTGGGCGCAGACCTTGTCCTTCTCGGCTCTCCCGGGCATCCCGAGCGCCATCACGAGGTCGCACCCCCGCTCATCAATCAGCTTCTTGCAGGCCACCGGGAGATCCTTGATGCCGGGGACGACGTAGCGCTCGAGCCCCACGCTTGCGTGCTTGCGGATCTCGTCCGCGGCGATCCTGCCCATGTCGATCCGGGCAAACGTTGTGTCAGCGATCCCGATCTTCATCCGAGAAGCACCCCGGCGGCCGCCTCGACACCATCGCCGGCCTCAAACCCGGACTTTTTGAGGGTGAACTCGACTGCCGCGAGGGTTGCAAGGATCTCCTGCGCTCCGACCCCGCCCATGGTGCCGATCCGGAAGATTTTGCCCTTGAGGTGGTCCTGGCCGCCGGCGATCTCGATCCCGAACTTCTTGACCGTCCCCCGGAGATCCTTGTCGGTTATGCCGCCCGGGATCCGCATCGCGGTCGCGGTGTTCGAGTAGGCGTGGTGCGCGTCGAGCGTCGGGAAGAGGTCGACGCCCCATCCCTTCGCCGCGGCGCGGACGGCGTCGGCCATCCGGCGGTGGCGGGCAATCCGGGCCGGGACGCCCTCTTCCTCGATCATTTTGCAGGCCTCGTGGAGCGCGAGGAAGAGCGGGACCGCCGGCGTGTAGGGAGTCTCCATCGGGGTGCCGCTCCCGCTCTTCCTGTAGGCAGCCATATCGAGGTAGAAGGGACGTTTCTCGCATATCCGGTCCCAGGCGCGATCGCTGACAGCAATGGCGGCGAGGCCCGCCGGGGCGGCGAGGCACTTCTGCGACCCGACGACGGCGATGTCCACGCCCCACCGGTCCATCTGGACGTCGTCGCCGCCGACGGAGGTGACTCCGTCCATGATGAAGAGGGCGTCGTGCTTGCGGGCGAGTTTTCCGACCTCGGGTGCGGGGTTCTTGATCCCGGCACTCGTCTCGTTGTGGACCATGGTGACGATCTCGGCCCCGGCCTCAAGTTCCCGCTCGAGGCCCGCAAGGTCAAGCGGCGTCCCCCACTCAGACTCGAGGGGGATGACGTTGCCGTAGCGCTCCCCGATCTTTGCGAAGCGGTCGCCGAACTTGCCGTTGATGAGCGAGACGATCGATCTCTCCCGCGCAAAGTTCGCAACGGCGGCCTCCATCCCGGCGCTTCCCGAACCGCTGATGATGTAGAGTTCGTGTGTGGTGCCAAAAAGGGTCTTTAATATCCGGACACAGTCCGCGTACGCGGCGCCGAACTCGGGGCCGCGATGGTTGATGGCCTGCCGCGTCATGGCGGCGCGTACCCGCTGGGGGATGGGCACGGGGCCGGGGATCATAAGGAGTGGCTCGTTTTCCATGTGGATCATTCCATATCGTCTCGTCGAGTACAGACGCAGTTCCTGCAAGGAACTTGGATGTAGATTCTTATCAACCTCTCCACAGTGCGATACCGGTAAAGAGATGAGGAGGGAGGGGCATACCGAAGGGAGATATGGTTGATGTCGCGGTGATCTGCGGCTCCGCTTCAGATACCCCCGTAGCGGAGAAGGTGTTTGCGACCTTACAGGAACACGGCGTATCCTACGACTACCAGGTGATCTCGGCGCACCGGGACCCGGAGAGGCTGGACGGGTACGTGAAGGAAAGCGATGCCCGGGTCTTCATCGCGATCGCCGGGCTCTCCGCAGCTCTCCCGGGCGTGGTCGCCTCGAAGACACAGCGCCCGGTGATCGGTGTCCCCGTGAGCGGGAAACTGATGGGGTTTGACGCCCTCCTCTCGATCGTCCAGATGCCGAAGGGTGTCCCGGTGGCCTGTGTCGGCGTGGACAGCGGCGAGAACGCCGCCCTGCTCGCGGTTCGGATCCTCGGCGCGAGGCGCGCCTGACGGAACTTTTTGCACCCGGTCGGGAGCACCTGCTAAAACCCCATTTATGGTCCGGGTTTTCAGCGGCAGCGACCGGGTGTCCGGGACTTTCGGCCCGCGTGGGGCACCCTTTGTACTTCAGGACGCCCCGGACGAAGTGCGAACGCAGCAAGCATGAGGCTATCCGGAGAGCCCCTGCAACCGGTCGTGCCCGTCGCATCTCGCGTGGATTAAGGGTATAGCCGGCGACGCGGGGCGGTACACGCCCCGGTCAGGCAAGAATCTCCCGGACCCGGTTACCTTTTTGTGCCGGGCCGGGGAGGGAGGGGACATGAAGCAGAGGGTGCTCTTCATCGGCACAAACAATGCCGCCCGGACCCAGATGGCAGAGGGCTACCTCCGTGGCCGCTACGGCGACCGCTATGAGGCCTGCTCCGCCGGAATCGCCCCTACCGCCCTCGATCCTCTGGCTGCACGAGTTATGGCCGAGATCGGGATCGGCATCGCCGGCCAGCGGGCGAAGGATCTCAGTCTCTTCGACGGGAAAGAGATGGATTACGTGGTCACGCTCTGTGCCGGAGGGGTCTGCCCGATGTTTCCCTGGACGAAGGAGACGATCCACGTCGACTTCCCGGACCCGACCAGAGCCACCGGAACCCCGGATAAGGTCCTCGCGACCTACCGGCGAAGCCGGGACGCGATAACCGCCTGGATCGACAGGCAGTTCGGGGGAGCGACGGATGGAACATCCGGAGCGTGAGCACCGATGGTGCGAGGTGCGAAGGAAGTGAGAGAACGGAGTATTTACCGGGGACCTTTCACGGCTCCATCCGCTCTTCCGGCGGCGCCTTGAGGATATCCCGGACCATCTTTACGGCGCAGAGGTCGCCGCACATCGAGCAGGTCTCAAGCTCGCCGTCCCGCTCGTGGATGCGCCGGGCCTCTCCCGGGAAGAGGGCCGCCTCGAACTGCTTCTCCCAGTCGAGCGCCCGGCGCGCCTCCGCCATCCGGATCTCGCGGTTCCTGGTGCTCCCGGCGTTCCGGGAGAGGCTCCCGACGTGCGCGGCGATCCGCGCAACCCTCGTCCCCTCCACGATGTCGCGGAGGTCCGGCAGCGCGAGGTGCTCGGCCGGCGAGACCATGCAGAGGAAGTCGGCGCCGTGCATACAGGCGATCACGCCGCCGATCGCCCCCACGACGTGATCGTAGCCCGGCGCCACGTCGGTCACGAGCGGGCCGAGCAGGTAGAGCGGTGCGCCGTCGGTCAGCTCCTTGATCATTCGGACGTTGTAACCGACCTGGTCGGCCGGGATATGCCCCGGCCCCTCGATCATCCGCTGCACCCCGGCGGCGAGCGCCTTCTTCGCCAGGTGTCCGAGCGTCAGGTACTCGGTCGCCTTCGCGAGACGGGATGCATCCACGAGTGCACCGGGGCGCATCCCGTCCCCGAGGCTCACGACCACGTCGTGCTCGGCGAGGATCTCGAGCAGGTAGTCGTACTCGGCATAAAGGGGATTCTCTTCGCCGGTCGCGGCCATCATCGCCACGTGGAAGGCCCCACCGCGAGAGACGACGCCCATCGTCCGGGGATCAGCCTGGAGCGATGCGAGCGCGTCCCGGTTCACGCCGCAGTGCAGGGTCAGGAAGTCCACACCCTGCCGGCAGTGCTCCCGGATCACCGAGAAGAGCAGGTCGGCGTCGACGTCCGCCGCGTTCCCCGCCCGCCGGACCGCCTCGTAGACCGGGACCGTCCCGACGGGCGCGTCGAGAGCGAGGATCCGGCGCCGGATACGGGCGAGATCGCCGCCGGTCGAGAGGTCCATCAACGCATCCGCGCCCTCGCGGAGGGCCGCCTTCGCCTTCTCGACCTCGAGGTCCTCGTCGCACCGGACGCCCGATGTCCCGACGTTCACGTTGATCCGGACCCTGCAGCCCTCACCGATGGCGCAGAGCCGGTGCGGCCGTACGGGGTTTGCCGGAATGACGATCCGCCCGCGGGCGACGGCCCGCGCGGCATGGTGCGGGACGAGGCCCTCCTCGCGGGCGATCGCCTCCACCTCCGGGGGGACCCCGCGCAGGCATGCGGAGATCAGGGTATGCATAAGAACCATTTGTCCGGAGGCCATATTAGTCTGCATGCCAGTCCGGTGGATCGCGAGCGGCACAACCTACGCCAACTCGTTCGTTTACGGAAACGTCCTTGTGGATGCAGGCGTTCTCCCGATGGCCGTGGAGCCGCATGCCGACGCTATCGAGACGATCGTCATCACCCACGCCCACTACGACCACATCGCCCATGTCAGGGAGATCGCCCGGCTCTGCGGCGGCGCGGTCGTCTGCATCCACGAGGCGGACGCGCCCGGCCTCGTCGACGACACCCGGAGCCTCGCCATGGCCTTTGGGGCCCGATCGCCCGGGATCGTTCCCGATACCCTCCTTTCTGACGGCGATCTGGTCGGGAGCCTCCGCGTCATCCACACCCCGGGGCACACGCCGGGCGGGATCTGCCTCTACGATCCGGCGACAAAGGTACTCTTCTCGGGGGATACGGTCTTTACCGGCGGGTCGTTCGGGCGCTACGACTTCCCCGGCGGGGACCGGAGGATGCTTGCGGCATCGATAGAGCGGCTCGCGGCGCTGGATGTCGAGGGGCTCTATCCCGGGCACGGCGAGCCCGTCCCCACGGGCGGCGGGAGGCATATCGCGGCCGCCCGGGAAGCGTTCCGGTTCTATGAATAAAGGCGTTTACGCCCTCATCCTCAAGAACCCGCACCGGGAGATCCGCATCGGCGCTCTCGGGGTGCGGGAGTTTGCGGCAGGCCGGCACATCTACGTCGGATCGGCGTTAGGAAGCGGCGGCCTCGCCCGGGTAGAGCGGCACGTCCGGCTCGCCCTCCACCGCGACCGATCTGCCCGGTGGCACATCGACTACCTCCTCCTCGACCCCTGCTTCGCCCCCGTCGCCGTCGTCACCGCCGCGACAGACCGGGACTGCGAGTGCGCCCTCGCCCGCGCCATCGGCGGGCCTCCGGTCCCCGGGTTCGGGTGCAGCGACTGCGCCTGCCCCTCGCACCTCTTCCACCGTTCCGGCGACCCGGTCGAAGAAGTCCTCGCCGCGTTCAGGGGCCTCAACCTGGATGCCCGGATCACAAGAATCAAGAATGAGGGAGACGAGCATAGGGTATGAGTGTCCTCGGCATCTCCGGAAGCATGCGGAAGAACGGCAACACCGCGCTCCTCGTCACCACCATTCTCGACCGGGTGCGGGAGGCTGGCATCGAGACCGACTACCTCACGCTTGCCGGTATGGATATCCGGCCCTGCACCGGCTGCGAGGCCTGCAAAAGCGCAAAGTGGTGCGTGACGGAGGACGACGACTGGGCTGGTATAGCAGAGAAGATGATCGACTGCGAGGTGCTGATCCTCGGCGCCCCGACCTACTACTACGACATCAACGGACAGACGAAGAACCTGATCGACCGGACCTACTCCCTCTACCATGACAGGAGGCTTGCGGGCAGGAAAGCGGTCGCCGTCGCCGTCTGCGCCGACCGGGGAGGTGAGCGAGCACTTGAAACCATGGAGGGGTTCCTCAACTCCCATGAGTTCTCCTACCTCGGCTACGTCTGCGGAAGGGGCTATGCGCCGGGTGATGTCCGGAAGGACGAGCGGGCGATGAAGAGGGCCCGGCAGGTTGCGGATACGATCATCAGGTACCTCCGGCCGGAGGACTGAAGGACGGATACGCCCGGCCGGGGGGATGAAGACGGGCGCTAAAACCAGGACATCCCCGGCCGGTGCGAGGGCTTACGGGCCCGAGAGCAGCCCGAAAGCCTGTTGGGCAGTCAGAGAAGCAGCGATATTATCGCGAGGACGATGAAGATGATGACCAGCCACTTCGCGATCGACATCGACATCCCGGCAACGCCCCGTGCCCCGAGCAGGGCAAAGATAAGTGCCAGTACAAAGAAGAGGATTGCAAGGCCGATAAGACCGTTTACCATATCTATCTCCTCCCAATCGCCGGCATCCGGCCGACGTTGAGGAGCCACACTATATCCACGGATATTTATAATTTTCCGGGAATAGTCGTGGGCCAGGAGGGAGGCCGGTCCAGAACGGCATCAGCCCGGGAGGATGCCGTAGGTTGTCGTCCGCTGCCGGAGCGTCCGCCCGAGGTCCCCGGCCATCCGCCGCATCTCGCCCGGGTCCAGGTAGTCGGTGCCCCGGGCGCCCGCCTCCCGGGATATGCTCTCCTCAAAGAGCGTCCCCCCGAGGTCGTCGGCACCGGCAAGAAGCGCCACTTCCGCCATCTTCGTCCCGAGCTTCACCCAGGACGCCTGGATGTGGTCGAAGTTGTCGAGGAAGAGCCTTGATACCGCAAACATCAGGAGGTCTTCCCTCCCCGTCGCGCCGGGCCGGGCGAGCCCCGCCCGGTAGAGAGGAGTATTCTGGTGGATGAACGTGAGGGGCACGAACTCGGTAAACCCGCGGGTCTCATCCTGGATCTCCCGGAGGACGCTGAGGTGCCGGGCGCGGTCTGCCTCGCTCTCGCAGTGCCCGTACATGATCGTCGCGGTCGATCGAATCCCGAGAGCGTGCGCCTCCCGGATGACCCGGACCCAGGTCGCGGTATCGATCTTACCAGGGCAGATCACCGCGCGGACGTCGTCCACCAGGATCTCGGCCGCCGTCCCGCAGAGTGTCGAGAGGCCCGCCGCCTTCATCCGGCCGAGCACCTCCCGGGTGGAGAGGCCGGCGTCGAAGTCCGGGTGGAGGCCGCTCACCGTGCAGACCTCGGTCACGTTCCGCCCGCGCGCCGCCCGGGCCTTCTCCCGCACGGCGGTTTCGTCGTGGCGATACGCATCGGGGTCGCCCGGTTTCCGGGAAAAACCGCAGAACCCGCAGGCGTTCACGCAGATGTTGGTCACGTTGACGTTCTGGTTCCGGACATAGGTGACGGCATCACCTACTTTGCGTTCCCGGAGTTCGTCGGCGGCGGCGGCGATCGCCCAGACGCCCCGGTCACGGGTCGAGAGGAGGCGGACGGCCTCCTCCTCCGTGAGCCGGTGGCCGGCGAGCGTGTCGCAAAGCAGCTCTTGCAGCGGTGGCGTCATACCCCTCAACCGTCTTTGCAGGATGATCTCGTTTTGGCGCGGTCAGCTCAAGAACCTTCGGGTGCGCTCCCGGGGAAAGGCATATCCTTATCTGTTCCGGGGACATCTCCGCAGCCATGGCTCAGCAGATCCTATGTCACCAGCGGACACGGCTCAGCTACAAGGACGCATACGGATACGTCATCCCGGTCGGAGGGACCAGCCTGATGACCTGGGTGACCGACGAGGGGCTGATCGCGACTGCCGGGTTCGATATCGAGGCGCTGGCAAATGCCGGGGTCCCCGCAGCGATCGTGGGCGTCTCGGAAGAGTCCACCCTGGAGAACCTCGACGACCTGATGGACGCCGAGGTGAAGGCGGTGAACCTCCCGGCGATACAGCGCCGCGTCGAGGTCGGGATGCCGGGGCGCGAGGCCTTAAACAGGATGTGACGACCCAGGAGGTAACCCCCGGGCTCTGCCGCCCGTAGCGTGAAAACCTGACGCCCGGTCCTGTGCTCTGCAACCTACGGTGCACGTCGGTGCCATACCCGAGGGGCCGGCGATGCCCGGCACCGGGCAGCCGGGGAGGGGCGGCACAATGGGATCACCTGCCGGGAGCAGTCTTGTGAACGGGGCGGCGTGACGGGGGGACGCCGCTTCCATCCCCGTACGGAGGGGCCTTCTCGCTCGTGCCGCCGACGAGCCCCGCAGGGATACAAAAACACACTGCAACGGGTCACGGCACCGTTTATTCCCGGTTGGCGGTCAATGTGCTATCCTGCATTTCTCTCCACGCTTTCTGCCGCTCTTCGCACTCGGCAGCCGGAAGGCGGGCGTTCTTAACTAACATAATTCCGAGGGCGGTGCAGGCAGCTGCAGGGTTTAGTACCCCACGCTCAACCATCTCGCCCATAATCCAGAGAGTGCCGTGACACTCCGTTACCTGCCGCCCGGCCAGTGTCCGCAGTCGCCCGTCGTCGGTAACCAGCAGACAGCGGTGATGTCTCGCAAGGACAAATGCGAATATATCCTGTATCGATAACTTGCGATTCTGAGGAGCAAGAACTGCTGCCTGTTGCACAAGAACATCGGGGAGCTCTCCGGCACGGATGCCGGATCGCAGGACTTCATCGGGAGGGGGGTTAGTATGTTCCGCCAGCACGATATCCGGTGTAAGAAAATCGAACGGCAGGCCGGTGATATCTTTGAGGACGCCCCCGTGATGGAGATTGATGATCACGCTGGCATCAATCATACATCTCAATCGGGAATCCATCATGCCGCTCTCCCTCGGCCCGGCAGAATTCAGGAATGCTCTTCCCGAGAAGTTCTGAGGCGCGGGATGCGGAGATCACGTCCTCTGCATAAGCCCTCATCACGAGGCGCTTCATCCTCTTGGGCTCTTCAGGAGGAATCTGGTCTCCCGGCTCGCGTTTGCGCCACCCCATCGTATCGAGGTGATCGAATATCCTGCGATACTCGCAGTCCGGGATGATACCGAGATCCTTTGCCCGGTGAACCCAGGCCTGGATGCTCAATCCGTACCGATGCTTCAACAGGTGCAACTCGAAGAGGTCCAGCCTCTTCCGGCTCTCCCCCAACTCTCCTCTGGCTACCTCTTCCGGGACAAGAAATGCTCCTGCAAACCGGTGCGCAACTCTCTCCTTATCAAGATCCTGCGACGGCTCAACCATCAGGTGACCCAGCTCGTGGGCGATGCTGAACCTCTGCCGATCTCCCGCTACTCCCTCCCGGATTATGATGACGGGCGTAGTATCGTTGTACCAGAACACGAGCGCATCAAACGAATCCGGGGCGGAGATCGCTCCTACTTTTATTCCCTTATCCTCGAGCAGATCGGTAAGACTCTCAATCGGCTGAATGCCAAGCCCCCAGTCCCGGCGCAGGTTAATGGCGACCTGTTCAACCTCCCGCATATCGGTGATCCGTATAGGATAGCCGAGGGGTATGGAGGGCCGTACCTGTTGTTCGAGATCGAACAGGTCCTCAACCTCAATATATCGTTCAAGCCATTCCCGTACCTTCTCTATCACCATTGCCTCTTCCTTCTCGCTCAGACCAGCCGAACGGAATACCGGCACCGTCAGATGGATAGAATGCACACGAGGACGCATCAGGTACTCGACTCTCACACCTAATGCAGTGCTTAATCTGAGGAGGACCCCGGAACCTGGAACCATCACTCCTCTCTCGTACTTGGAGATTGCAGTGGCGGTAACTCCTGCCCTGCCGGCTAGTTCCCTCTGGCTGAAACCGTTCATCGTTCGAGCCATCTTCAACCTCTCTCCAATGGTCACCCCGGTCACCTCATGATGTTGTTTA
Source organism: Methanomicrobiales archaeon (assembly GCA_019136335.1). Classification (GTDB taxonomy): domain Archaea; phylum Halobacteriota; class Methanomicrobia; order Methanomicrobiales; family Methanoculleaceae; genus Methanoculleus. The sequence goes on along the minus strand of JAGVUK010000004.1, from coordinate 4,486 downwards.
CAAAACAGCAGTTGTTTTGTAGATATGTAAACTTTTTGTAAAGGGAAAAAAGACATACCCGTGGATCAGAGGAGATGAGCCCTGGCCGACGCGTATAATTAGAGTAAAATATCAATCATCTGCGAAATTTGTGTAAACTTAAAATATCGTCGCCTGCACCTCCGATACCCGCAGGGAACCTGCAAGAGTCTATCGTCGTCAGGCGGTTGCCCGGCCCCGTCTTCTCCTCAGAGAAACCGCATTAACCAGCCTCATTTAGAGACCCCGGCCTCGGAGGGACCGGAATTAGGTATCTACACCGCCCCGCCGACCGGGAACAGGAGCACCCCACCGCTCTTCATACCCTTCCGCGTGAGTAATCTGGTACAGAGAGCGACACGGCCTCACGCGGAAGAACGCGTTGCCGCGAGGTGGGGCCACACCGGCAACCGGGCGGTACCCGGAGGATTATACGAGCTCATAGGTCGTCGTCCGCTGCCGGAGCGTCCGGCCGAGGTCGTCTGCGATCCGCTGCATATCGCGCGGGTCCAGGTAGTCGGCGCCTTCGCCGCCGGCGTCGACCGAGACATCGTCGCAGAACATCGTCCCCCCGAGGTCGTCGGCGCCGGCAAGAAGCGCCCCCTCCGCCATCTTCGTCCCCACCTTCCCCCAGGAGACCTGGACGTGGTCGAAGTTGTCAAGGAAGAGCCGGGCGACCGCAACCATCAGGAGGTCCTCCCTCCCCGTCGCCCCGGGCCGGGCGAGCCCCGCCCGGTAAAGGGGGGTATTCTCGTAGATGAAGGAGAGGGGGACGAACTCGGTGAACCCGCGGGTCTCGTCCTGGATCTCCCGGAGAACACCGAGGTGCCGGGCGCGGTCCGCCTCGCTCTCGCAGGACCCGTACATGATCGTCGCGGTCGATCGGATCCCGAGAGCGTGCGCCTCCCGGATGACCCGGACCCAGGTCGCCGTGTCGCATTTTCTCGGGCAGATCACCGCACGGATTCTGTCGACCAGGATCTCGGCCGCCGTCCCCTGCAGGGTGCCGAGCCCTGCCGCCCGGAGCCGCTCGATGACCGCGACGGTTGAAGCGCCGCTCCGCGCCGCCGCCCAGGCGATCTCGTCCGGGCTTGCGGTGTGGATATCCACACCGGGGGCGGCCTCCCGCACGGAGGAGATAAGGTCGGTGTAGGAGTCGAGCGTGTAGTCCGGGTGCACCCCCGAGAGGAGACAGATCTCGGTGACGTTGCGCCCCACCGCCGCCCGGGCCTTCTCCCGCACGGTCGCGAGGTCATCGCAGAACGCACCCGGATCATCAGCCCGCCGCCCGAACCCGCAGAACCCGCAGAGGTTCTTGCAGATGTTGGTGACATGGATGTTCTGGTTCCGGACGTAGGTGACGACATCGCCTACTTTGCGTTCCCGGAGTTCGTCGGCAGCGGCGGCGATCGCCCAGACGCCCCGGTCACGGGTCGAGAGGAGGCGGACGGCCTCCTCCTCCGTGAGCCGGTGGCCGGCGAGCGTGTCACGAAGCAGGGTGTGCAGTGGATGCGGCATCGTAAACAACTTTATTGCAGTCCTGGATTTATTCCTCTTTCCCTTTGCGCCGCGCAAGGATGAGATCGTGGATGAGGATGACGATGATGACGACAACGGCGAACTCGGTGAGGTGCAGGGGCAGGTAGCCGATGAGCGGCACCGCGACGAGGGCTTTGCCTACAATCCACTCCTTCTCGACCGGCTCGACAACCCCGACGCCCGCTATCCGGAGGTTCCCCTGGTCGATATACGGGTTATTGTCCCCCTTGGTGATGTAGCCGCCGTGCGGGTTGGCGTAGAACTCGCCGAGCGCCGACTGCTCCACGGTGGCGGTATCGACGTAGGTCATCGCCCGATGGATGATCGGGTGGACGGAACCGGCGCCGTTCGGGCGATAGACGATCACGTCGCCGTAATTTCCAAAGGATTGGTGCCCGGTCAGCTGCCCCTCGGCCCAGGTCGTCAACGCGCCGAACCGGTCCTCGTCAACGACCAGCACCAGGTCGCCGACGTTCATGTTCGGGACCATGCTCTCCGACTCGATCGTGACCACCGCCGGCCAGGTGCCGGCGAAGAGGTAGAGAAGAAGGGCAATACCGCCCACGACCGCGACGACCCAGAGGAGGTCCCGGGCCAGGGAAACGACCCGGTTGTCGCTCTCCCGGAACGCCGTGAGGGCTGATGCTACACGTTGCAGCAGGGTGACATCCGACATGCTTCAGAGAGAATGCACTCCCTTCATATACATAGGTTCCCCGGGGACCGGGCGGAAAAAGATAAACCCATATTATCCCGCGGAGAATAACATGAGTCCATGCTCGCCGAAGCGGAGATCGTACGCCGGTTCCTTGCGCTGAAACACCAGGTCCACCCCGACGTGGTGAGTTACATCCGGGAACAGAACGATCCGACGCTCATCGACCGGATAGCGGCAGGGGTCCCTGACGGCACCCTGGTCATATCCGCAGAGCATATCCCGGGGCTCAGGAAGGTCAGGGACGGGACCCGGTTCCTCGTCGACCCGGAACTTGAGGTGATCACGGGGAGCGCCGGGTCCACCGGGAGCGTCACCGGCCACGAGGACGCCGTCCACTACTTCCGGGACCGCTACAACAACCTCTCCTCGATGATCCGGAGCAGGATGACGGCGATGCCCATCGAGGCGCTGGCGAAATCCCCTCACCGCTACCGGGATGAGGAGTGCAGCATCATCGGTATGGTGGCCGACGCCCGGACGACCGCAAAAGGGCACCGGCTCGTCGAGGTGGAGGACCCTACCGGGGCCATTCGGGTGCTCTTCAATAAAGGAAGGGACGACTCATTTGCGGAGGCGGAACGGATCCTCCCCGATGAGGTGATCGGGGTGAAGGGGAAACTCTCAGGCGACGGGGGGCTCTTCTTCGCCGAACAACTCTCCCGCCCGGACGTCCCCATCAATCACGCCCCGTTCAAGAGCGATAGACCCGGGAAAGCCGTCCTGATCTCCGACGTGCACGTCGGGAGCAACACCTTCCTCGAGGAGGGATGGAACCGGTTTGCCGACTGGCTCCAGGACTCCGACGCCGCATACCTCCTGATCGCAGGCGATCTCGTCGACGGCATCGGCATCTATCCCGGGCAGGAGAACGAACTGACGATCCGGAACATATATGAGCAGTACGACGTCTTTGCCGGGATGCTCCGCGACCTCCCCTCGAGGGTCCGGATCGTCGTCGCCCCGGGGAACCACGACGTCGTCAGGATGGCCGAGCCGCAGCCCGCGATACCCCCCGAGTTCACCGGGAAGTTTCCGGCAAACTGCACCCTCGTCGAGAACCCCTGCCTGCTGAACCTCCAGGGGGTCAGGGTTCTGATGTACCACGGACGGTCGTTTGATGACATGATCGGGCTGATCCCCGGGGCGAGTTACGAAAAACCCGCCGCGATCATGGACGAGATGCTGAAACGCCGGCTCCTTGCCTCCCCCTACGGTATGCGGACCCCCATCGCCGCAATGAAGACCGACCGGCTCGTCATCGACCCGCTCCCCGAGATCCTCCTCACGGGGCACGTCCACATCTGCGGCATGACCCGCTACCGGGGCGTCCTCGGGGTGAACGCCGGCACCTGGCAGTCGCAGACATCGTTTCAGAAACAGATGAACATCCATCCTACGCCCGCGCGGGCGTTCGTCGTCGATCTCCAGACACTTCAGCCGGAAGTGATGGATTTCAGTTAATATTCTCCGTTTTTTCCGGATGTTTTCCACATATTTAAAAATGTTGAATCCCTTTGTATATGGTACTCTATCGGAGGAATGCAGAGAGATGGATCTGGTGTATCTGGCACCCATCGGTGCCATTCTCGCTCTCCTGTTCGCGGGATACTCGTATATGAGTATCAAACGGGAGGGCACGGGTACCGAATTGATGCAGAAGATTGCTGCCGCTATTCATGAGGGAGCAATGGTCTACCTGAACAGGCAGTATCGCGCTATAGCACTATTCGTCATCGTGCTTGCCGTCGTCCTCGCGATCTGGATCAACCCGCTCACCGCCGCCTGCTTCGTGCTCGGCGCGGCGCTCTCGGCGACTGCCGGCTATATCGGTATGTTCACCGCCACGGCCGCAAACGTCCGGACCACGAACGCCGCACGGCGGGGGATCGCGGACGCGTTCCGGGTCTCGTTCTCGAGCGGGTCGGTCATGGGCATGGCCGTGGTCGGGCTCGGGCTCCTCGGGCTCTCGGTCGCGTACATGGTCATCAGCACCGTGACAGACCTGACCCAGGCTGAAGTCCTCACCATCGTGACCGGGTTCGGCCTCGGGGCAAGTTCGATCGCCCTCTTTGCCCGTGTCGGCGGCGGTATCTTCACCAAGGCCGCGGACGTCGGCGCCGACCTCGTCGGCAAGGTCGAGGCGGGCATCCCCGAGGACGACCCCCGGAACCCGGCCGTCATCGCCGACAACGTCGGCGACAACGTCGGCGA
>JAGVUK010000087.1 GCA_019136335.1 Methanomicrobiales archaeon | reverse complement strand
GAAGAACCGGGCACGGCTTCCCACTGGATATCGCCACGCACTGCCCCCGCCCCCGGGTGGGGGCGGGGGAGGAGCGTCGGAGGCGCGGGTGGGGAGGGGGTTGCCGGAGAAGAATGTATGAGTAGCCCGCCTGCGGCTTCACCGATAAGGGACTGGATCCGGCAAAACAGGTTGCCGGAGAAGAACATATGAGTGGCCCGCCCTCAATAGCGATGTCCGCTCCGGTCCACTCCACGGGAAAGGACCGGATCCGGGCTGTCGCTCCACCGGGCAGGGTGGTCCCGGGGAGTATCCGGGTCCGGCACCAGTCTCATCGGAAGTGGCGAGAAAGAGACCGGAACGGGGTTTCGACAGGGCCGGATACCAGGTGAAACCCTCCATTCGTTTGTGCCGGTGCATAAGACCCGCACGCTTATCCCTGCGCCGGACAACCCGTTCCCCATGGAGAGAGATGCGGCACTGGCCCTGCTCCGGCGCTACGTGGCGTCGCCGTCGCACATTGTGCACAGCCACGCCACGGCGGGCATCATGAGGAGGGTCGCAGAACACCTCGGCGAGGATGCCGGCACCTGGGAGATCATCGGCCTCCTGCACGACATCGATTACGACCTTGTCGCCGGGGATATGGACCGGCACGGCATCGAGGGCCACCGGATCCTCATCGAGAACGGTGTTCCGGAGGAGATCGCGGACGTCGTCAGGCGTCATAACCACACGCTCTTCTCTGACTACGTCCGGCCCGTCGAGATCGCGCTCCAGGCGGCGGACAGCGTTTCAGGCCTGATCATCGCCTGCGCCCTGGTGAAGGGTGGGGTGGTCAGCGAGGTCACGCCCCGGACCGTGAAGAAGAAGTTTAAGGAGAAGTCGTTTGCCGCCGGGTGCGAGCGCGAGAGGATCCGGATGATCGAGTCCCTCATGGATATGGAGACATTCTTTCGCCTTGCGGTCGAAGGGCTCATTGATGTCCGTGCCGATATCGGCCTCACCTGAACGGAATCCTTATGAGGCGCCCGATATGAGGAGTACAGCATGACACAGGAAGACCGCGCGAGGGTGATCGACCGCATGAACGAGGCGGCGGCGCTCCTCACCGAACGGATGGACGCCCGGCTCATCCCGGAGGTCGGGATGAACATCGTCTACGCCCTGCCCGACGCGCGGAGCAGGGACGACGTGGCGGCGGTTTCCGGCCGGATCGTCAGGCTCGGCGGCCGGGTCCACCCCGTCGGCGAGATCGCGTTTGGGGCAAGCGACCACGTGGCCCGGATCGTCCTCACGGTCATGCGCTTCGACCCGGAGATCCGGAGTGCGGCAAACATCCGCTTCTCGGAGACGTTCCTTCTCGAGATGGAGAACCTCCTCTTCGAGATCTGCTCGTTTGACCGGGCAAACGAACCGCCGGGGGTGCAGACGATGGACTGGGGCGTCGCCTCCTGCTGCCGGGAGGGCGTGCCCGACGTCATCTACGACCGGGGCGCCGTGGGGAAAGAACCGATGATCCGGGTGTTAGGAGAAGATCCGGTCACCATCGCACACAATATTCTTAAACTGTCAAATCGCATTACCTATGCACAATTGTAAGGGAAGGTCCACATGGGAATAAAGCCATCATATATCAAGAACCTCGGCGAGGAACTCATCGTCAAGCATCGCGAAAGGTTTAGCGGAGACTTTGATGAGAATAAGCATGCCGTCGCCGAAGTCGCCACGATCGGGAGCAAGTCTGTCCGGAACCGGGTTGCCGGATACATCTCAAGAAAGATAAATACCAGGAAGCGGTAAACCTCACTATATGTTTGAGGGAATCCTTCCAGCAATCGTTACCCCTTTTCACCGGGACTCCGGGATGAGTCTCGATATTGAAGGATTACGGTCCAACATCGAATCGCTGCTGCAACGCGGGATCCACGGCATCGTCCCCTGCGGGTCGACCGGGGAGTCCGCGACGCTCACGTTTGAGGAGCACGAGCGGGTGATCGCCGAGACCATCGAGGTCGTCAACGGACGGGTGCCGGTGCTTGCGGGGACCGGGTCGAACAACACCGAAGAGGCGATCCGGCTGACCCGGTCGGCAAAGGACGCGGGCGCGGACGGCGCCCTCGTCATCAGCCCGTACTACAACAAGCCGAACCGCTCCGGTCTCGTCAAGCACTTCACGAAGCTTGCCGATATCGGTCTTCCCATCGTCCTCTACAACGTCCCCGGCCGGACGGGGCAGAACCTCCAGCCGGACCTTGTGATCGAGCTCGCCCGGCACCCGAATATCGTCGGCGTGAAGGAGGCAAGCGGCGATATCGTCCAGATATCCCGGATCATCGAGGGGACGCGGGACGAGGAGTTCGTCGTGCTCTCGGGCGACGACGCGATGACGCTTCCCGTCCTCGCGCTGGGAGGCGCGGGCGTGATATCGGTGACCGCGAACGTCGACCCCGGCCGGATGGTGCAGATGTACGAGGCGTTCCGCGCGGGCGACCTTGCCCGCGCACAGGACCTGCACTTCGAACTCTCGCCGCTCATGCGGGCGATGTTCATCGACACAAATCCCATCCCCGTGAAGAAGGCGGTCGGGCTCTCCGGGATGGCCGCAGGACCGGTCAGGCTGCCGCTCGACGACCTGGACGGGCAGAAGACGGAACAACTCAGGAAGGTGCTACAGAGCTATGATTAAGATCGCCGTATCCGGGGCCCTGGGGAGAATGGGCACCACCATCGGCCGGATCGTCGATGAGGCCCCCGACCTCTCCCTGGTCGGCGGCGTCGACGTGAGGGAGGGAACGCTCTTTGGGACGGAAGTCGTCCCTGCGACGAGGCTTGACGAATTCCTCAAGGAGAAGAAACCCGACGTCCTTGTCGACTTCACCGTCGCGGCCGCTGCCGTCGAAAACGTCAGGGCCGCCGCGAGAAACGGCGTGGCGCTCGTCGTCGGGACGACCGGGTTCTCTCCTGAACAGCGGGAGACGATCCGGGGCGCCGTCGAGGGGAACGTCCCCGCCGTGATATCGAGCAACTTCTCCGTCGGCGTCAACATCTTCTGGAAGCTCGTGCGGGAAGCCGCTCGCGAGCTCGGCGACTACGATATCGAGGTCACGGAAGCCCACCACCGCCACAAGAAGGACGCCCCGAGCGGCACCGCAAAGACCATCCTTGAGATCCTCGACCAGGAGCTCGGCGACCGCGAGAAGGTCTACGGCCGTGTGGGTGCAACGGAACGGAAGAACGAGATCGGCGTGCACGTCATCCGCGGCGGCGATATCGTCGGCGACCACGCGGTCCTCTTCGCGGGGAACTTTGAGTGCATCGAGATCTCTCACCGGGCCTACGACCGGGCGGTGTTCGCGCAGGGTGCCGTCCGGGCTGCGCGCTGGGTCGTCGGGAGAGAACCGCGCATATACACCATGCAGGATGTCCTCGGGATCTGAGGGGAGGCTCCCAGCCGCCTTTCGGAAACGAAATTTATTTTTACGACGCTAGAAAAACATGTACGCTTGGAGGAAAAAAATTGCCAGCAGTTGTTGATATTGAGAAGTGTACCGCCTGTGAGACCTGTATAGAAGTCTGCCCGGCTTCCGCCATCACCATGGAGGACGGCAAAGCCAAGGTCGACCCTGATCTCTGCGTCGATTGCGAAACCTGCGTCGACGAGTGCCCGTCTGAGGCAATCTCGATGGAATAAAGAAACATACTCTTTTAATACCTCCTACACTACAGATATTTTTGTCTATGATTCATGTAGGAGTGCTTGGTGCCACAGGAGCGGTGGGACAGCGTTTCGTTCAACTTTTAGCGGATCATCCCTGGTTTCATCTCCAGACACTCACCGCTTCTGAACGAAGTGCGGGAAAACCATATGGTAAAGTGGTCAACTGGCGCCTTGATGCGCCGTACCCGGACAACGTCAGCGATATCGTCGTCACTCCCACAACCGTCGAGAGCCTGAAGGACTGCGATCTCGTCTTCTCGGCGCTCCCTGCTGATGTGGCGGGGCCTCTCGAGACCGAGCTCGTCAATGCGGGCATCGCCGTCTGCAGCAACGCCCGGTCGCACCGCATGGACCCGGACGTTCCGCTGGTGATCCCGGAGGTCAACCCGGATCACCTGGGCCTGATCGACGTCCAGCGGGACCGCGGAAACGGGGGGTTCATCGTGACCAACCCGAACTGCTCGACGATCGTCCTTGTGCTGGCCCTCGCACCCCTCAGACCGTTCGAGTTCCACGATGTGCGTGCAGCAACCATGCAGGCGATCTCGGGAGCCGGGTTTGCGGGTGTCCCCGCTATGGACATCTATGACAACGTCATCCCCTATATCGGTTCTGAGGAGGAGAAGATCGAGACCGAGACTGCAAAGATCATGGGCACGTTCAACGGTTCCGAGGTGGTTCCCGCTCCGTTCCGGGTGAGCGCAAGTTGTCACCGGGTCCCTGTCATCGACGGGCACACCATCGCGGTCTGGGTCGACGTTAAGGAGTCGGTTGCCGAGGTGAAAAAAGCTTACGCAACCTTTAAGTCACCCTTCAGCAATCTACCCTTACAACCAGCAAAGGCAGTTGAGCTCTTTGACCAGCCTGATCGTCCACAACCCCGGCTTGACCGCAACCGGGGGCGGGGCATGACGGTGTCCGTCGGGAGAATCCGCGAAGGATTACGGTTCGTTGCGCTCGGGCACAACACCATCCGTGGGGCTGCAGGCGCATCCGTCCTCAACGCAGAGCTGATATACTCGAGGAAGTATCTTTAGACGAGGTGGGCTTGATGATAAAGGATAACACAGTATTCGTGGGAAACAAACCGGTCATGAACTATGTGCTCGCGGTGGTCACCCAGTTCAACAACGGAGCGGAAGAGGTTGCGATTAAGGCCCGGGGGAAGGCTATTTCGCGTGCGGTCGATACAGCGGAGATTGCACTCAACCGGTTCTTAGAGAACGTAAGCAAGAAAGAGATCTTCACATCGACCGAGATGATCGACACCGACACCGGAAAGACGAACGTCTCAAGCATCGAGATCGTCCTCGCTCATGCGAAGTGAGGCCTCGAAGCACTTTTTTTGGGGATTCGCCCCGGTTCACGTGCCTCGACGGGAGGAGCCCGGCGGGACCGCGCGTCGTCGGCGCCTCTTCCCTTACCGGCGTCCCCGGCGTTGCGCTGCTGGGTGCCGGCGCATCATAAAAACGGGTTTTATGAGAGTAATTCGGCTGAAAATTCGAGCATACGGCCTCTTTGGCTCCGGTGGACCATAAAGGTTTTATGAGTCACCCCATAACTATTGTAGTATGAAGTGGGTGGCGGTCGGAGTTGTGCTGATGCTGGCGGCTGCTCTCGTCGCACCCGCCGTAGCGGTGGGCGAGGAGCGGTACGGCTACATCACGGTAAAGGACGTCACCATCCGACTGGAGAACGAGAACGCCGTCGTCACCATGAACTATACGATCGACGGCGGCATCGCGTTCCTCGTCTTCCTCCTCGGGAAAGCCGACCTGAGGCAGAAGACACTTGATATCCTGAACTTCAACGACACGAGAGTTCAGTACCTCGATCTCGAGCGCGCCGAGGTGCGTGTGAACAACGTCTCGGACAACTACGGGCAGGGGTCGTACTGGTTCCCCGCGCACCGGTTTGGCGTGGTCGTGCCTTCGCTCACCATCATCACCCCGCAGGACGTCAGGCGGTACGAGAATATCAGCGAGTTCCCTGACGGACTCGGCTATTTTGCTCGACCGTGAACAGGCCCGGCCTGCAGTGCGCATCGTTATCCGGCGGGGGACCCCGTGCCCGGAGGTGATCTGGTCCGCCTGCCGGGAACCATGCCAAACACCAGGCCCGTTCGCCCCGCCCCGGCATCCCTGTAGGGGATACTCATAACGCCGCTCTCCGGCAACCCCCACCCCGCCCGGCCTTCGGCCTCCTCCCCCGCCCCCCGGGGGCAGGGGCAGTGCGTGGCGATATCCAGTGGGAAGCCGTGCCCGGGGGCGCCCTTCGTGTCGGTTTCCCTGGAGGGGGCAGGTGGGGTGCAGGGATATAGCCCGGATCTGGTTCTTCTCCGGGATCTCCCCGGACAGTGGACCGTGGTGGCTATCGCTACGGGGGGTGGGGACCGGGGAGGGGAAACCCCCTCCCCGGAAAAAGCGACACCCAAAAATACCTCTCTGCAAGCCCACGCCCCCTTCCCCTTAGGGGCGGGGGCAGTGTTTGCGATATCCGGGGGTGAGCCGTGCCAGGAAACGGTGTTGACGCCGGTTTCCCGGAAGACCGGGAAGAACCGGCCAGGAACAGGTTCCTCCCCGGGGGTCAGGCCTCGTTCAGTGAACCGTGGTGGCTACTACGCCGGGAGGGCGGTGCCCGGGCGTGCCCCGGGGTGCGACGGCGAGGTCTCCCGGCAGAGCCTCACGCGCCCCTCTTCAGCGCGAGCGGTTCGTGCTCGTCTCCCCACCGGCCGAGGAGTGACTGGAGGTAGACGCCGAGGAAGGCGCAGAAGAGGCCCCCGATCGTGGCGAAGATGATGTATTTTACGCCGGCATCTGCCGATATGGGGAACCTGGAGATCTCGCTGATCGAGAGGATGTAGATGCTCGCCCCGTAGGCGATGGCCCCGATCGCCAGCACGAAGAACGGCAGGGCGACCACCCGCCGGATCGCCTCCCGTTCGTTTAAGAAGACGTCGATGATCTTGCCCCCCGATGCAACGAGGCCGGCGGCGGTGAACCAGGCGATGGCACCATAGATGAACGCGAGCACCTGGAAGAAGATCCCTGCGGAGGTATAGTAGTCGAGGAGACTTATGAGCCCGAGGACGATCCCGACGATGCCGAGCAGTATCGCCGTTATGTAGGAGACAAAGGTGAACCTGCCGCCATGGAGCGAGGTCTTCAGCGATGTGATCAGGTAGCCGAAGATCTCGTCGATACCGACGCCCTTGAAGAGCAGGTAGGTGCCGACGACGCCGACGACGACGATGGTTGCGCCTTCCGGGTACCCGAGCAGGTAGCCCACGGCGTAGAGGAGCATGGCAAGACCGAGCGGCACGAGCACGATCTTTGAGACCTTCGGGTCGTCGAGGAGACGCCTGAGGATGTAGTACGTCCCCTCGAGGTTCGGCATCTGGTTGACCACGACCCTGCGCACGCTGCTGACCGGCACCCGGGACTGGATGATCGGGAGGACGTACTCGTCCTCG
>JAGVUK010000105.1 GCA_019136335.1 Methanomicrobiales archaeon | reverse complement strand
CACCCGGGCGGTAAACCCGACGTTCCCCTCGTAGAGGGGTTCGACCAGGACGATCGAGACCTCAGGCATGCCTCACTGTACCGCCCGGACCGTCGCCCGGAGCACATCGATCCCTTCCTCGTAGACGGCGTTCCCTACGACGATCGTGTCCGCGATCCGGCCCATCTCCGCCGCCTGCTCCGCCGAGCGGATACCGCCGCCGTAGTAGAGGATGGCATGCTCGATCGCATCGGATGCCGCCTGCACGATCGACGGGTTTCCGTAGGTCCCGCTGTACTCGATATAGACGATCGGGAACCGGAAGTAGCGGTCCGCCACCTCCGCGAACGCGGCCACGTCCTCGCCTGAGAGGGCGCAGTCCGCCCCCGTCACCCGCCCCACGGCGGAGTTCGGGTTGAGGACGATGTAGGCCTCGGGCACCACCATCTCCCATTCGATGCTGCTCGCGTGGCGGAGCCAGGCGTAGTGCTTTCCGACGATCCAGCGGACGTCGTTTGTATTCATCACGCTCGGCACGAAGAGGTGGTCGATCCGTCCGTCGAATATGGCGCAGTCGGGGCTCGCCGGTTCCACCACCAGCGGCAGCCCGTGGGCTGAGACCAGATCCAGGAGTTCGCGGAGGTTCTCCCGCGTCACGTTCAGGGTGCCCGAGAGCATCAGGGCGTCGGTCCCGCTCGTCACGATCTCCTCGACGGCGCCCGGCGGAAGGTGTTTGTCGGGGTCCAGTTTCGTCACGTGTGCCCAGGTCTTCCAGTTCGCGTGCATGGTGTCACTTCAGGTGGCTGATGTAGTCGCGGATTCTCGCCTTTGCGATGCCGGTGATCGAGGAGACCTCCTCCGGGTCGGCCTCGCGAAGCGTCGCGGCGTCGTAGATGCCTGCAAGGTGGAGTCTCTCCACGGTCGCCTCCCCGATGCCGGGGACCGCGAGGAGTTCTTTTCGCCCGCGCTCGAGCGCAGTCCTGGTGACCTTTGCCGGGGCGGGGCGCCCGAGGTGCCTGCAGACCATATCCGCATGTTTATGTACGGTCTCCGGATTAATGCCGGTTTTGCTTGAGAGGTAGGGAATCGGGAGGTAGCAGAGGTCGTCGGGGCTCGCGACGCCCCCCGCCTGGTACTTCTTCAGGCTGACCGCGGAGACGCCGGCCTCCCGGAGGGTGCGCTCGTTGCAGAGCCCGCGGGCCGCCGTGAGGAGCTCGCTCGCCCCGGCATCGCCGATGCCGGCCTTCTTCAGGGCCGCAGGCTCCGCCCGCGAGAGCGCGCGGATATCCCCGATCCCCTGCTCGATGAGACTTCGTGTGATCTTCGCATGGCTCCGGCCCTTCCTCGGCGGGACGATCTTCCGGACGAACTTCCGGAGTTCCGAACGGCGCCGGAGGATCTCGAGCGCATCCTCCGCCTCCCGGATAAGCCGTCCGGCTTCTTCTGGGCCGACACCGGCGGCACCCGTGAGGTCGTGAGGCTGCATGCCCGCGATCTCGGAGACCGTGTAGATGTGGTGCGCGTGCAGGCGCTGCACGAGGTCGTCGGTCATCGAGGGCATCATCCGGAGCGCCTCGATGTTCGAGGCAATATGACTGCAGAGCGGGCAGCCGATCGTCCACGGGGGGGATCCTTTCCGGATCAGGCGGACGTGGGAGAGCCCGTGCGTCTCGCAGGTCTCGTCGGTCCGGATCGCCTTCCCCCAGGTGCTGCCGGGTAGGCTGATGTTGAACCGGCACTCCGGGTAGCCGGTACACCCGATGAACTGGGAGACGCCAATATGGCGGATCCGCAGATCGTGGCCGCAGACGGGGCAGGGGCCGACGGTATGCTCTTCCGCGGTCTGCTCCATGATCTCTTCGCCGATCTCCTTCTTGTGCGCTTCGAGTTTGTCAAAGACCTGGTGGAGCATCCCCCGGGACTCCATGACGACGTCGTCGCGGGACCGCTCGCGCTGCTTGATGAGCTGCATATGCTCCTCAAGCGTCCGGGTCATCTCGGGCTCGGTGATCGTCTCTGCGTGGTTGTCGAGCGCGTCCGTGACGGCCCTCCCGACGAGGGTCGGCCGGAGCGGGTTCCCCTCCACGTAGCGGCGGGAGATGAGTTTGCCGATCACCTCGTGCCGGGTGCTCTTCGTGCCGAGGCCAAGCTCCTCCATCACCTGGATGAGCCTGCTCTGGGAGTAGCGCGCCGGCGGCTGCGTCTGCTTCTCCTCAAGGTTCACCTTCCTGATCGGCAGGCGTTCGCCCGGGACGAACGCCGGGAGGATATTCTCCTTCGCCTCCGAGTAGGGGTAGACCCGGCGCCATCCCGGCGAGAGGAGCCGCCCGCCCGTTGCCGTGTAGGGCTCGCCGGAGGCGTCGAAGAGGCACTTCGTCGTCGTCCAGGTCGCGTCGGGAGAGAGGGTCGCGAGGAACCGCCGGACGACGAGTTCGTAGACCTTCCACCGGTCCTGCCCGAGAGCCTCGCGGCTCGCCGATCCCGTCGGGTGGATCGGCGGGTGGTCGGTGCTCTCCTTCTTGCCCCGGGTCGGGACCGGCCGCCGGTGCTGCTGCACCCAGGCGACGTCCGCATCGAAGACCCCTCCCCGGAGCGTCTCAAGAATGCCGTTCAGGTTCAGGGACTTCGGGTAGACCGTGTTGTCGGTCCTCGGGTAGGAGATGTACCCGTTCATATAGAGGTCTTCGGCGATCCGCATGGCGTTCGCCGCCGAGAGGCCCAGGCGGCTCGCCGCGACGATGAAGGTCGTGGTGTCGAACGGTGTCGGCGCCCGGTCGGTCTTCTGCCCCTCTTTGACGTCCGTGACCGTGAGAGGCTCCTTTGTCCCCGCTCTAGCGGCGAGGGCCGCCTCGTGGTCGGTGAACCGCCCGGCGGTATGCCGCGCCTCCACCGGCACGCCGTCCTTCTCCGTCACAAGCGTGAGCATCCAGTAGGTCTGGGGGACGAAGCTCTCGATCTCGCGCTCCCGGTTCACGATCATCGCGAGCGTCGGGCTCTGGACCCGGCCGACAGAGAGGATGTCTTTACCGCCGCGCCGCGCCGCAAGGCTGATGAACCGGGTCAGCGACGCTCCCCACATCAGGTCGACCGTCTGGCGGGCCTCGCCGGCGGCCGCGAGCGCGAAGTCGAGGTCTGTTGGGTTCTCAAAGGCGGTCCGGATCTCCGCCGGGGTTATCGCGGAGAACCGGGCCCGGTTGATCCTGACCGTGGGGTTCACCGCGCGGACGAGCTCGTAGGCCTCCTTCCCGATCAGTTCTCCTTCGGTATCGTAGTCGGTGGCGATGGTGACGAGGTCCGCCTTCTTTGAGAGTTTCTGGATAAGGTTGACGATCTTCTTCTCGGTCGGTTTCTTGACGGTGCCGGCGTCGATGAGGCTTCGCGGGGTGTGGATCTCGCTTCTCCAGTTCGTGTAGCCGGGCTCGAAGTCCACCTCCACCACGTGCCCTTTGAGGCCCACCACCGTCTTGTTGTCGAAGGAGTAGGTCGATACGCTCCCCTCCTTGACCGCCCTCACCTTCTCGTTGCCGGCGAGGATCTGCGCGATCCGGTTTGCTGAGATGTTCTTTTCTGCTATGATCAGGTGCACTGCGGATTACACCTCGCCTTTCTCAATGCATTCGGATACGATTCGCCCGAGTTCCCGCGGGTCCGCCCTGCCGCGGGTTTCTTTCATCACCTGCCCCACGAGGAAGTTCAGGGCTCCTTTCCTGCCGGCATGGTAGTCTTCCACCGCCTGCGGGTTTGAGGCGATCACCGTCCGCACGATCGCAGAGAAGTCGTCTCCCGTGGTTCTTCCCAGGTTCTCGCGCTTCACGATCGCGGCGGGTCTCTCGGAGGGTCGGCCCGCGGCGCAGGCATCGAGCATCTCCCGCAGGACCTGGACGCCGGCCCGGTCGGTGACCGTCTCCGCCCTGAGGAGGCCGAGGAGTTCTGCGATGCGGTCGGCCGGGACGGCGGCGATGCTCATGTCGCGGTAGTTGAGCTCCCCAAGGAGGGTGTCGGCCACCCAGGTCGCGGCGAGGGCCGGGTCGACGGGCGCCACGCGCTCGTAGAAGTCGGCAAGTTTCGGGTCGCCGGTCAGGGTCCGGGCGTGGTTCGGCGATATGCCGTACTGCGCCATGAACCGGTTCTTCCGGGCGGCGGGAAGTTCGGGGAGGTCGATCTCCGCGACCCAATCCGTGACACGGAGCGGCCGCAGATCGGGTTCCGGGAAGTAGCGGTAGTCGTGCTCCTCCTCCTTGCCGCGGGCGGATGTGGTGATCCCGCGCCCTTCCATGAAGTGCCGGGTCTCCCTCGTCACCGTCTGCCCACGCCGGCGCAGGTTCTTCTGCCGGGTCACCTCGAAGGTGAGGGCCTTCTCGACGCCTTTGTACGAGGAGATGTTCTTGACCTCGACCCTTTCTGAGCCCTCGAGCGATATGTTTGCGTCCACACGGAGGGACCCCTCCCGGTCGCCGTCGAAGACCCTGAGATACTCGAGGATCGTCCTGAGTTTGTTGAGGAACCGGCGCGCCTCCTGCGGGGAGCGCATATCCGGCTCGGTGACGATCTCAAGGAGCGGGATGCCCGACCTGTTATAGTCGACGAGCGAGTACTTCGAGGCGCCCGCGACGTGGACGAGTCGTCCCGGGTCCTCCTCGAGGTGCACCCGGGTGATCCGGACGATCTTCTCGTGTCCCTCATCGTCCTCGATCTCAATGATCCCTTCGACCGCGAGCGGTTTGTCGTACTGGGTGATCTGGTAGGCCTTCGGGAGGTCGGGATAGAAGTAGTTCTTCCGGGCGAACTCCGACTCTTCCAGCACCCTCATGCCGAGGGCTTTTGCCACCAGTAGGCCGTACTCGACCGCTTTTCTGTTCAGGCGCGGGAGCGACCCGGGGAGCCCGAGACAGACCGGACAGCAGTGGGTGTTGGGTCCGTCGTCGCGGTAGTCCGTCGAGCACCCGCAGAAGAGCTTCGTCGCCGTCGCGAGCTGGACGTGGATCTCAAGCCCGACGATCGTCTTCATGCCCTCACCTCCTGCTCGTAGGCATAGGCGGCGTCGACGACGCGCTCGTCCTCAAACTGCCTTCCCATCAGCTGGAAGCCCACGGGGAGGCCGTCAACCCTGCCGCACGGGACCGATATCGCCGGGATCCCGGCGAGGTTCGCCGGTGCCGTGAGTATGTCGGCGAGGTAGAGCGAGAGCGGATCGGTCTTCTCGCCGAGGCGGAAGGCCACGGTCGGCATCGTCGGGCCGGCGATGACGTCTGCGTCACGGAGGGCCCGCTCGAAGTCCTGCCGGATCTTCTGCCGGGCCCCTAGGGCCTTCGCGTAGTACCTGCCGGCGTAGCCGGCCGAGAGGGCGAAGGTACCGAGCATGACCCGGCGCCGGACCTCGGCCCCGAAGTTCGCCTGCCGGATCTCCTGGTAGGCGTCATGCCAGGACTTCCTGATGTCGACCGCCGGGCCGTAGCGGACGCCATCGAACCGCGCGAGGTTCGAGGAGGCCTCGCCCGTGCAGATGACGTAGTAGGCCGCAAGCGCATACCGCATGCCCGGGATGCTCACCGGCACCGTACTGGCCCCGAGTTCCTCAAGGACGCCGATGGCGTCCCGAACCGTCTCCGCGACGCGGGGGTCCACGCCTTCCCCGAAGTACTCCTCCGGGACGCCGACCCGGAGGCCGGCGATATCAGCCGACGGCCGGTGGTCGTACGGCCGATCCAGCATCGTCGAGTCGCGGGGATCGTACTTCGCGATCACCGACATCAACCTCGATACGTCCTCCACCGTCCGCGCCATCGGCCCGATCTGCTCAAGTGAGTTCGCGTAGGCGATGAGGCCGTAGCGGGAAACCCGGCCGTAGGTAGGTTTGAGCCCCACGACCCCGCAGAACGCTGCGGGACACCGGATCGAACCGCCGGTGTCGGTGCCGAGCGCCATCGGGACGAGGCCTGCGGCGAGGGCGGCGGCACTCCCGCCGGACGAGCCGCCGGGAACCCGTGTCGGGTCGGCCGGGTTTCGGGTGGGGCCGAACGCGCTCGTCTCGGTGGTTGAGCCCATACCGAACTCGTCCATGTTGGTCTTGCCGACGATGGCGGCCCCCTCCTTCCGGAGGAGTTCGATGACGTGGGCGTCGTAGGGCGGGACGTAGCCTTCAAGGATCCTTGATGCGCAGGTGGTCCGGATGCCCGCCGTCGATATGTTGTCCTTGACCGCGACGGCGACACCGGCGAGCGCACCGTCGGAGAACCGTGCCTCACGGCAGGTGGTGATGAAGGCGTTGCACCGGTCGTCCGGCGAGAAGTCGAGAGTTCCCGCCACTTACATCACCCTCGGCGTCTTGATAAACCCGTTCTCGGTCGACCCCGCGTTTGCGAGGACCGCCTCCTGCGGGAGGCAGGGCCGGGGCTCGTCCTCCCGGAAGACGTTCGTGATCCCATCCGCCGGGGCGCTTTCGCCCTCTACGGTGTCGAGGACCTCAAAGTATTCGAGGATCGCGTTGAACTGCCTGGTGAATTCCGGCACCTCATCTCTCGATATGCCGATATCCGCAAGCTCTGCTATATGCTCTATATCGCTCTCAGTTACCATGTTCTGCCCTACTGATCTCCGTTAAGTACCCTTGTACCGACTTTTTATAACCGTTTTGACACGAGAGTCGTTGTATCGCTTGCCATATTCCGCTCCCGTATTGCATCGCTTTCTTCTCGGCCCGGGCGATTTCGGCGGGGATGTGCCGTTGTGCGACTGCTCGCAGGGGATGCTTTCTCACCCCTCCGCGCACCTTCTCGCCTGCGGGGATCGACCTTGCTGCGCGCACCACCCGGATGTCGAGGTAGGGCATCGAGAAGTATGCCTTATGAAGTGCCGCCACTGCCTGGTCCCGCACCCTCTGGCGCTCGTGGTCCGCAATGTCCCGTTCGAGCTCCGCCGCGAGGTCCGGGGAGGAGAGGTAGCGGGCGTAGCCGCCGAAGAGCTCGTCTGCCCCCTGCCCGGCGAGGATCCGGGTATGTCCGAGCTCGGCGGCCCGGGCGGCGACAAAGAAGAGGGTCGTCGCGATCGAGGCGTCGACCGGGTTTGTCGGGTCGGGTATCACCCGGACCACCCGGCGGATGGCCTCCGCGACCTCCTCTTCTGTCGGGGTGACGATCTCAAGGTCGAGCCCCATCGTCCGGGCGGCAAAGGCCGCCCATAGGGCATCGTGCGATCCCTCGGT